>CBFHHP010000017.1:2069-36696 GCA_965655745.1 uncultured Schleiferiaceae bacterium | reverse complement strand
CAACCCAAGTTATGAGCTGGCTTTGTTCTTTTTGGATCACCAAGTGGAGTCGGCGGGAATGAACAGCATCGCGCACCTGCGGTGCTCGACTCGCCACATTCGTGGCTAATCTGTTCTTTCCCTAGAATACCGTGGAGTGGATCTTTCAATCGAACAAAGCAAGTATCCGCTGCGCGTCTACCGTCTTTTTCTTCACCCAAAATCCTTAAGCAAGCTTTGGATTTTGTCTAAAGAAAAAGCCAACCCAAGTTATGAGCTGGCTTTGTTCTTTTTGGATCACCAAGTGGAGTCGGCGGGAATCGAACCCGCGTCCAAACAAGGAAGCCTGAGGCTTTCTACATGCTTATCTTGTGATTAGGTTTTCGACCAATCTCTGAGCACAAGCACCCTAATCATGGCTTAGCCTCTAAACTTGAACTGGCCCGCGAGGCGAGAACCAATTGCATTCCTGAATTTTCCACACCTCGTGATCAAGCGCCTCAGGACGGGGGCTCTTGCGAGATGTTCAGCTCCTATACCTTGTATAGGATTAGCATAATCGACATCCTGTCAGATTAAGCGGCCAAAGCGTAAGATTCTTCGCCAGTTATAAAAAGTGAAGCGGTGTATTAACGAGCTGCCCCTTCCGCGCTCGACATGCTTACATCAACCTTCGGCCTGCTGTCAAAACCAGTCGACCCCGATGTAGAGCGCAAAGATAAGCACATTCTATGCCAATATTCAGCACAGTTGGACTAACTTGGTGCGTATGAAAATCGGCTTATTACGTGAGGGTAAAATCCCTATCGATAGAAGAGTACCGCTGACGCCTAAACAAGCGGTAGAGTTGCAAGAAAGATTTGGTGTAGTCGTTGTGGCACAGTCCAGCGACATACGAGCTTTTAGCGACAGTGAATACGCAAAAGCAGGCATTGAGGTTGTAGATTCTGTCGAGGATTGTGATGTTTTATTAGGGGTGAAAGAGGTCCCAATACCGCAATTAATTTCAGGAAAGACCTATTTCTTTTTCTCTCATACCTACAAAAGACAACCCTACAATGCGAAGTTGTTGAAGGCCTGTGTGGAAAGCAACGTTCGTCTGATTGATTACGAATTGCTCACTAAAAACGGTGCCCGTGTGGTCGCCTTCGGCAGATTCGCAGGTCTCGTAGGTGCTTACAATGGCTTGCGCGGCTGGGGTGAGAAATACGGGCAATACACTTTGAAGCCAGCTCACGTGTGCAAGGACATGGAAGAAATGTTTGCCCAGCTTCAAGGCATTGATTGGCCTTCAGATGTACGCATCCTACTGACGGGTAAAGGCCGCGTGGCGGGTGGCGCAGTAGAGACATTAAAAGCTTCTGGGATTCCACAGATTTCACCGAATGAGGTTTCGAATTACGAAGGATGTTTCTGGAGCCAATTGGACGTTGAAGAGTACTATAAAACCAACGACGGACGACCTTTTGATCGCAAAGAACTGTTCGCAGACCCAAGTGGATTTGAAAGCAACTTCATGCAGTATGCACCTTTTGCCAAGCTCTACATTGCTGGGCATTATTACGACAGTCGTGCACCTTATATTTTTACAAGAGAGGATGCCAAGCAGCTAGATTTTGCCATCACCTATGTATCCGACATCAGCTGTGATATAGATGGTCCCGTTGCTTCTACGTTACGCGCTTCAACCATTGACGATCCATTCTACGGCTATTTGGCCCACGCGGAAAAAGAGGTAGATCACAACCACCCTGAAGCGATCGGAGTTATGGCCGTAGATAATTTGCCTTGTGAGTTGCCTAGAGACGCTTCGCTGAGCTTCGGTAGTGATTTGATGGAGCACGTGATTCCGGCGCTGTTCAACGGCGATGCGGAGGAGGTGCTAGCTAGAGCCACAGAGTGCGCTGAGGGAGCGCTAACTTCAGACTTTATGTATCTTCAAGACTACATAGACCAGGCTTAAATGTCAAAAAAGAGTGCATTACATATCGCCAAAGGGGTGGAAGATGCTCCGTTTATTAATCCCAAATGGAAGGGAGCAAAAAAACTCAAGCAGGACACAGAAAGTCTTGCAGAAGCAGTTCTCCAAGGGGATACAACCGCGCTTTCTGTAGCCATTACTATAGCTGAGAGTACCTCGCCTGAGGATGAAGTAAGGTGTAGAGCGCTTATGAACCGTTTACATCCTGAGAGCGGTGGCGCATTCCGTATTGGTATAAGTGGCGTTCCCGGAGTTGGGAAAAGTACCTTTCTGGAAGCCTACTGTTCGTTTTTGCTTGATCATGATCCTGATGCGCGGATTGCTGTCCTAGCTGTCGATCCTTCAAGCGAGTGGAGCAAGGGGAGTATTCTAGGCGATAAGACCAGGATGGAATCTATCGGCAAGAGCAACCGGGTATTCATTCGTCCTTCTGCCTCTGGTGGCCGATTGGGAGGTATTGCAAGAAGTACCTTTGAAGCAGTGACCTTGTGTGAAGCAGCAGGTTTCAATTTCATTTTCGTTGAAACTGTAGGTGTTGGCCAAAGTGAGACGGTGGTCAGCAAACTGACGGATTGTTTTCTTTTTCTCGCGATGCCCGGAACCGGTGATGAATTGCAGGGCATTAAGAAGGGCATTATGGAAATGGCGGATGTGATTGCCTTGAATAAGTGTGATGGTGACCGAATACAACAAGCCGAACAAAGCGCTATTGAATTGCAAGGAGCGCTTCAGCTGATGACCAGAACTCAAGATCATTGGCAGCCGCCTGTCCTGCAAATTAGCGCCTTGCATGCCGCGGGCATGGAGGATATGTGGTCTGCCTTAGACCGATTCCAGCGTCACGGTCAACTCAACGGCTGGATGGATAAACGTCGCAGTACACAACAGGAGTATTGGTTCAAATCGACCATTGGCGACTTGCTATTCGAGCGAATGAGTGCTAAAGAAAGTTGGGGTAAAGAGCGCGATGACTTATTAGCCCAAATCGCTAAAGGCAAAGTGAGCCCTTTCGTGGCGAGTCGACTCCTTATGGATAAAATATTGGCTTAGAACGAGCGGGCTGCTTCGTGCTTGATCAAGAGAATAGCCGCTTTCGTAGGGAAGATTTCTGCAGCCATTTCAGCATTAATTAACTCTTTGGCTAGATCAGAGGCCGTGGCATTAGCGCCCAAGGTACCGGCTACCTTATTGATGATGCTAATCACTTGACTTTTAGCGCTAACTACATGGTTCCAGGCTTCGTCACTAACATATACTTGTTGCGTGATGTTGTAATCAAATTCTTGACGAACAGCTTCAACTAAAGCCTTGTGGTATTGCCCTATAGTCATGCTGCTTGGCTTTACTCTGATGACCAGATGGTTGGGAGTTACCCGCTCTAAGAGCATGATAATACGCTCGAATGCTTGCATGCGTAACGGAAGCGATTTTTTCTGCAAGTCTTTTCTAAGGTAAAAGGCACGACGCTTCTCTTCGTTGTCCACGAAATTGGACAAGAGCAAATAGGTTAGAAGCAGCATTAGTGCTGCTGGAAAAGTATACTTGAGAATTTCAACAAATGCTTCCATGAAAGTATGTTCAGGGTAACAAATATCGTTATTTTTGCCGTCCCACCATAGTGATTTAGAAATGAAAGCATTATCGCAACGCGCCCAAGAGATGGGTTTGCCAATGACTATCGAAATGGCCAAAAAGGCCAGAGAATTGAGCGCTACTGGAAAACAGGTGATTAGCCTATCCTTAGGAGAGCCAGATTTTGATACTCCAGACTTCATTAAGGAGTCTGCTAATGAGGCAATGGCGCAAAATTATACGCATTACATGCCTGTTCCAGGATTCGCTGATTTACGCGAATCGATCGCAGCGAAGTTCAAAAGAGATAATAATCTCGAGTACAGCGCGGATCAGATTGTAGTGAGTACAGGCGCTAAGCAGAGTTTGCTCAATGTGTTCCTAACACTGGTAAACCCGGGTGATGAGGTAATTATTCCTGCGCCGTATTGGGTGAGCTACATGGATCAGGCCAAGTATTGTGGTGGTGAGGTGAAAGTGCTACAAACATCGAAAGAAAGTGGATTCAAGATTACTGCAGCACAGTTAGAATCGGCCATAACTGAGAAGTCGAAAGTGTTGATTTTCTCTTCTCCAAACAACCCTTGTGGTGCTATTTACAGCGGAGAGGAATTGGCAGCTATTGCTAAGGTGGTGGCTAAACACCCTAACTTGTACATCATTTCAGACGAAATCTATGAACTGTTGAACTATGGTGAGATTGACCATGTAAGTATTGCGAGTTCCCCAGAGGTTTACAACCAAACAATTACGGTTAATGGTTTGTCGAAAGGGTTTGCAATGACGGGATGGCGTATTGGTTACATTGGTGCTCCAGAATGGATTGCCAAGGCATGTACTAAATTCCAATCGAACTTTACTTCAGGGACAAACTCAGTCGCTCAGCGTGCTTGTAAAGCGGCTGTAGAGGCAGATCCGGCTTCTGTGAAATACATGGTAGATACCTTCGCATCTCGTAGAGAAAAGATGGTGGGTTGGATGAACGAGATTCCAGGTTTTGAATTGGACACGCCTCCAGGTGCATTTTATGTATTCCCTCGTGTGGCTGATCTATTGGGTAAAAAATTCAATGGTCAAGTGCTGAATACGTCGTTGGATCTTAGCATGTATCTATTGGAAGAAGGCTTGGTGAGTACAGTGCCGGGCGATGCTTTTGGTTTGCCAGGATATATTAGATTTTCTTACGCGGCTGCAGAGGCTGATTTGCAAGAGGCTGTACGTCGTGTGAAGGCGGCAGTTGCGCAGCTCGAAGATTAATAAGACGGGTCATGAAGATTGAAGTTGCCAACGGCGAGATTATCGATAAGCATACCATTTTGGTGATTAAAAGTGAGCGTATCTCAGATGCTGGGAAGCTTGCAGACATTCATCGTGAAATGCAGGCGCTTGCTGAAGGTGTGAAATTCGTTTACAGCAGTGTAGACGATGCTTCTACCGTTCATGATCTTGCCGAGAAGCTCAAAGCGATTAACGAGCAGTTGTGGGATGTGGAGGACCAGCTCCGTATACTTGAATCGAAGCAAGACTTTGGAGAAGATTTCGTGAACAAGGCAAGAAGCGTATACTTCCTGAATGATGAACGGGCCGCATTGAAGAGAGCGGTTAATGTTTTGACAGGCAGCACCATCGTTGAAGCCAAATCATACGTTGACTACACAGTTCGAGGTACGGATTCCGAAGAATAGTGTAACTTCGATATAAGAATCATCTTGTTTTGAGTTTCAAACAACGTTTCAATGCCTTACGAGAGCAGGTGAATATTCGCCTGTACGATAGCCGCGATTTTGTCTTAGGGGCATTGTCTAGACTTTCTTTCCTCGTTGCTTTAAGTACCATTGTATCTCTGATTATCTTCCACGGTTATCAACTCACGGAAGAACAGAACCAAACTATTGGTTTGATCGTCAGGGCTTCGATAGGGTACTATCTGGTAAGGTTTATTATTGAAATTATTTACGACTTCCACCCTTGGGCATTCATAAAAGCAAGGCGTTGGGAGGCTATACTGATGGTGTTCTTGGTCATAGATATACTAATGATAAATCTGCAAGGAGTGGAGTTGCTTAGCTTACTCGGGGATGCCATTGGAGTAAGTAGTCTTCAAAGTGGATTTATGTTGCTCCTGCAGTTCTACGTCATGATCATTGTCTTCTTGGAATTCGGAAAGGTTGGGGAGCGCTTGCCGGATTTTAATCTGAGCCCACCGTCCCTGTTAATTATCAGTTTTATTATCCTTATTGCATTAGGTACGACGCTTTTAATGCTTCCAGAGATGACCGCTGGGGCAGAAGCTTTAGACCTTGTTACAGCTCTTTTTACAAGTATTAGCGCAAGCTGTGTTACAGGTTTAAGTTTGATTGACATCTCCACCGTGCTTTCATTCAAAGGCCAGATTATCGTGATGATCTTGATGCAATTGGGAGGTTTAAATATTATCTCTTTTGCGGCTTTATTCGCCATACTTCGTGGTGGTTTCGGTATGCGTCAGCAGAACTTCATGAGTGAAAACCTTGGTGAGAGTATGCAGCAGAGCGGCAAACTTGTTGGCGCTATTTTCAGATTGACATTGACCATTGAATTATTTGGGGCAATGGCCTTAGGTATATTGTGGTTCCCGTATTTTGACTCATTGGGCAATACAATGTTCTATAGCATATTCCACAGTATTAGTGCCTTTAATAATGCTGGATTCTCTTTGTTCTCAGAATCGCTCGCTACCCCTGGCGCAGCTTACTTACCAAACGTACATTGGATTATTGCGGTTTTGATTGTTCTTGGCGGTATCGGTTTTGGAACTTTATCTGATGTTCTTGCACAACCCTGGCGTAAACAGTCAATTGTAAGGAGTTGGCGCGGTCTTCGTCTAGGAACAAAAATAGGCCTCTCTGTTGCGGGTATACTTCTAGTAGTTGGTGGTGCCGTCTTTGCACTGACACTTGGTTTTGAAGGCAATGTTGGAACGCACCTGTCACATAGCTTCTTCCAGAGCATTACTGCACGTACTGCTGGGTTTAATACTATTGATATCGGTGCAATGGCAATGCCTGCACTGTTGATGATGATTTTCCTCATGTTTATTGGGGGTGGTTCTGGTTCTACTGCCGGTGGTATTAAGACCAGTACGTTTGCCCTTGTTTTCTTGAGTGCTGCTGCTACTATTCGTGGCAAGAAGGACATTAATCTCTATAAGAATAAAATTCCTTGGGAGTTGATGAATAGAGCTTTTGCCGTCTTCTTGTTTGCCATTGTATTTATTTTCTTGGGCATATTCACCTTGACCATTCTGGAACCCGAGATGGCCTTTTTGGAATTGGCTTTTGAACAAGTAAGTGCCTTCTGTACAGTAGGTCTAAGTACAGGTATTACCGCAGATCTATCCTTCGGTAGTAAAGTAGTGATTATGCTCAGCATGCTTGTAGGTAGGGTAGGAACTTTGACACTGGCTTTCGCTCTGAGTGGAGCACGTCCAGAATCTAACACCTTTACTTATCCTAAAGGCAATATGCACGTCGGCTAATAAAAAAGCCGCTCTCTGATAAAGAAAGCGGCCTCATTGAGGAATGTTTCCCCATTAATTCTTGTCTTGGAAGTCTAGGTTCTTGAGCCCAATGAACTTAAGCAATTTCTTTCCGTTGATTTTCAAAGTTTCTTTAACTCCAGTAGCGAGTTTTTTCGATGCCGCATCGTCCGGTCTAGAGACAAATTTAGAATCGCGATAGCTTACTCCTTCACCCGGCTTGGTGTAGAAATAGGTGTAGAAGCTTTTTCTACTTTCTCCTTCAGGAATATTGATTTTACGATACCCGTGCGGGCTATTGTCGTCGGTATAAAAAATCACTGCAGTATTAAAGGTTGGAGGAACTTTCACCACACACTCCGTCATTTCCTTATTCCATAATTCAAGATCGCCACCGTATTCTGGTTTCCAATTCTTATTGAGGTAAACCAAAAGGTTAATACGACGCCACAAGCCCAATTTTGGGTTCATGTTCACATCGATATGAATATCCACATAGGAACCATTTTTACCTTGGTGAACACCAGAGCCTAAGGCGTCTGTAGTTGTGTGCAATCCCTCAATACCCGTGATTCTTGAGAGCTGTGCATACCATTCTTCGGACGAAACGGCCTCACGAATTTTTGCAAACGAAGGGTGCCAGCGTTCGAAGTGGTAATCTTCGCTCTTATCCTCGTTAAGGCTTTTACGTTTAACGTTGAGGTCTTGAATGGATGGGAAGTTGTCGAACAGGTCGTTGGCAATTTCTTCCGTAAAGAAGTTCTCCATCACCAAATACTTACAAGGTTGTGCATCCTTGTACGAAGCGTTCAATGCCTCAGCATGCTCTGCCTTTAAGTACGCGTCTTGAATAATTCCTTGTGCCATAATTCGTTCGATTAGAATCCAAATATAAGTGTAGCCCTAATTACTTGCGAGCGACATTTGTCAGTTTTCCATAAACCACTCTGAAAATAGTGGGTAAAAGTCGTTTGAAAGGCACTGCGAATCGCTCGTACTTGCCAATGATGACTTGCCTAGGCGGATTAGTTTTCTGAGTTTTTCTCAGAAATTTTCGGGCCAATTCTTCAGGCGACATCCCCTTTTCCTGGGCCACACTGTTTTTGCCAATGGGGGTACCATCAGGACCTAGGCTACTTAAAGTAACTGCGGTATTGATGAAACCAGGACTGAGTATCCCGGCATGAACCCCAGATCCTTCTAATTCGTATTGTAGCGATTCAAAGTAACCGGCCACAGCGAATTTACTCGCAGCGTAGGCTGCTAGTTTCGGACTGCCGAAGTAAGCGAGAATACTAGCTACGGTCCAGATTTCCCCGCTACGGCGCTCAAGCATGGTTGGCAATACTGCCTTGGTAAGTGCGACTGAGGCCCAAAAGTTCACTTCTAAAACTCTTCGTTCTACCTGAAAATCCATGTCTTCAACACGTCCTAAATGGCCTATACCTCCATTGTTTACGAGTATATCGATACCACCCTTAAAAGCAAGTGCTTCTTGCGTCCATTGCGATGCATTCTCGTGCTTACTGAGGTCGAACGGAAGAACCATACACGTATCCGGTTGTGTTAGGCTGTCTTTTACGGCCAATAACAACTCTTCTCTACGTGCTGAGATAATCGTGAAGGCGCCGGCATTTGAATAAGCCTCTGCAAGCGCACGGCCTATGCCGCTGCTCGCTCCAGTGATCCAAACAACTTTACCTTCAAATGATTTCATTATCTATTTCTTCTTGGTGCGCCTTTAAATTTAGAACTTCCTTTTGATTTGCTTCTTGATGGACTGCGTCTATCGTTTTTTGCGCGGTCCTCGCCAATTCTTTTGCGTTTTGGGCGGTCACTACGTGATTCCAGACGATCGCCGAATTCACGTCCAAAGCGGTTAGAGCCACCTTCATCGCGACGTTCACGGGGTTCAAATCCTCCACGGTCTTCCCGACGACCTCTGTTTTCGAATCCTCCGCGGTCTTCACGACGCTCACGGCGTTCAAATCCTCCACGGTCTTCCCGACGGCCTCTGCTTTCAAATCCACCACGGTCATCTCTGCGTCCGCGACCACCGCGATCGTCTCTACGACCACCGCGATCTCTGCCACCACGTCCGTCTCTGCGTCCATCATATCCTCCGCGTGAACTGCTTCGTTGTGGCGCGCTTCCTCCTTCTTCGAAATAGGCATTAATAGTGTATGATCCGGTTTTAGAACCCGATAAACGTGCAGCTATATCTGCAGCATAGCGCTCTTCGACATCGATGCGAGAGAACGTCTTGTCCATATCTATCTTACCGATACGCACTTTCGTACCTTCCATGACGTCGTTGATCACACCCATTAAGCGAGAAGGGTTGACTTTTTGACGGTAACCAAGGTCAATAACGATGGTTTTGAATCCTTCTTCGCTTCCCGTCTTAGAATCTCTGCGTCCGTGATCTTTGACCTTTTTCGCAGTTTCGTTGATATTGCGAGCTCCGCGGTAGCGGCTTAGAATAGTACTAACCTCATGGCCTAAGAAACGCTCAATGAGATCCGCCTTGCTCAAATGAGCGAGCTTGTCCATGGCTTCTTCTACCAAAGCAGGATCTAATTCATAGGCGTGCTCCATGGTTTCAAGCTCATTAATGGCTTGACGCATTTTCACTTCACATATGTCTTCTCCAGAAGGCACTAATTTGGTTTCGAAACTCTTACCTATGATCCGTTCGAGATTTTTCACCTTACGCATGTTGCGTCCGTGTGTAATAACAAGCGAGATACCGCTAGCTCCAGCACGACCAGTACGACCTGAACGGTGAACATATACTTCCGGATCGTCTGGAATATTCACATTGATCACGTGTGTGAGGTCATTTACGTCAATACCGCGGGCAGCCACGTCAGTAGCTACCATTACATTGAGTGATTTGTTTCTAAAACGCTTCATAACGTCATCGCGTTGCGCTTGACTCAAATCACCGTGAATAGCTTCAGCACGGTAACCATCATTGACTAATTTCTCGGCTATGCTTTGCGTTTCTCTACGGGTACGACAAAAAACAATACCGTACATGTCCGGATTAAAGTCGAGAATACGACGCATGGCCTCATAGCTGTTCTTCGCGCTTACCACGTACAACTCGTGCTCTACATTGGAAGCGCTGATGTTGCGTTTTCCTGCAGAAATCTCCTTCGGCTCGGTCAAATATTTCTTTGTCAGATGCTTCATTCCCTCTGGCATAGTTGCAGAGAAACAAAGCGTCTGCTTGTATTCAGGGGTATTGGCTAGAATGGCGTCCAATTCATCTTGAAAGCCCATACTTAGCATTTCGTCTGCTTCGTCAAGTACAAGAAATTGTACATCTTCAATACGAAGCTTACGACGATTTATAAGATCCAAAGTACGGCCGGGTGTACCCACAACAATCTGAGGTCTGCCTTGAAGTTCTTTGATCTGTTTGGATATTGGTGAACCACCATACACGGCTGCCACCTTTACATCCATAAATTTTGCATATGATTCGATGTCTTTGGCGATTTGTAAACAAAGCTCGCGAGTTGGTGCGAGAACAATCGCCTGAACGTGTTGAACGTCTTCGTCAAGTTGATGGAGGATAGGCAGAGAGAACGCTGCCGTTTTACCGGTACCTGTTTGTGCGAATGCAATAAGGTCGGTTTGTTCTTCGAGCAAATGTTCAATGCTCATTTTTTGAATAGGAGTCGGTTCTACGAATCCTAAAGCTTCTACACCGCGAATAATATCGGGATGCAGACCGCTGTCCTTGTACGTTTCCATAAAGTTGGCCTCTGGGGCCTTTAAAATTGCCCAGTTCCGCTGGGTGCGCCTACTTGAGTGTCAGCGCTTCCTTTCAATTTTTAGCCTACATGGAAGATGGACACTCGTGATAATCAGGCGCAAAAGTACGTATAATAAAATTGGAATACCTTATTTAACAGCTTGGGCGCGAATGACCCATGCCTCGCCTTGGTGAAATTTGCCTTCGTCGAGTACCACTTTTTCTTCCCAGACTTCAACGGATTGTAGGTCTTTGAAGAGGTCAAAAACCCTTTCGCCAGTAAAGCACATGTCTTCCTTTTGTGGACCGCCACTGCCCATGCCAATATTCTTCACTGAAAATCCTTCGAATACCACCGAGCCTTCTGGATGGAGCATGTCCACGAGATGATGGTAACATTCCTCCACCTTTTCAGGAGTGTGGAAATAACAAAAAGCTACTGCATTGTAAGGGCCACCTTGGTAACTAAGTGCGTCACTGACTGTGTAGGTGATTTCACATCCGTTTTGCTTGGCAAGAGCTAGGGCTTTATCTCTTCCAGAAGCGCTGAGGTCAAAAGCTTCTACCTCCCAGCCTTGTTGGGCGGCATAGACCGCATTTCTCCCTTCACCTTCGGCTGCAAATAAAATTTTACCTGGCTTTTGAGTGTCCAAACACGCCTTAACAAAGGCATTAGGGGCGGTGCCGTACGCATAGGGTTGCTCGGAATACCGTTGATTCCACATCTGGGTGAATGCATTTTTATTCATGGCTAGGAGGTAAATTCGATACTAGGCTGTTTCTTTGTCCAAAGATAGGTCACTATTGCCCGTTGCTGTGGCATGCCAAGACCAAATTGAAACCTCGAAGGATTCGATTTAAATTTATTTCAGTTTGGGTTGTGGAATAAATAGAAGGGCTTATATTTGCACCCCCGAAGAATAACGGGTTAATAGAAGTAGTTATGAAGCGTACATTTCAACCTAGCAATAGAAAACGTAGAAACAAGCACGGATTCCGTTCAAGAATGGAAAGCACCGATGGCCGTAAAGTATTGGCGTCTCGTCGCTCTAAAGGTCGTAAGCGTTTGACTGTTAGTGATAAAGGAAACTATAAAGGTTAAGATGTTCAAAACCTTTTGATAATATACAGGTGTTGCCATTCGCAACACCTTTTTTTTGGCCTCACGGCACCTAAATTTGTACAAATCTTAAGTTCATGCCGAAAGATACTTCCATCAAGCACGTCTTAATAATCGGATCAGGCCCAATAGTCATTGGCCAAGCATGTGAGTTCGATTATTCTGGATCACAAGCCTCACGCTCTCTTCGAGAAGAAGGCATCATTGTCACCCTAATTAATTCCAACCCAGCAACCATCATGACGGATGAGGTTGTTGCCGATAACATTTACCTCAAACCACTTACTGTGGAGAGCATTGAGGATATTTTGAAGACGCATCCCGATATCGATGTTGTTCTCCCAACGATGGGTGGACAAACAGCATTGAATCTGTGTATCGAAGCCGATAAGCAGGGTATTTGGGAGGAGAATGGCGTTAAGATTATTGGTGTCGATATTGATGCAATCAACATTACCGAGGATAGAGACGAGTTCCGCAAATTGATGGAGGAGATTGACGTGCCTATGGCACCGTCTCGTATTGCGAAAAGCTTCTTACGCGGAAAGGAAACTGCCCAGGAATTTGGCTTTCCACTTTGTGTGCGTGCCTCATTTACCCTTGGTGGTGCGGGTGCCACTTTTGTGCATACCGAAGATGAATTTGATACGGCCCTCAGCCGTGGACTAGAGATTAGTCCAATCCACGAAGTAATGATTGACAAGGCCCTGCTCGGATGGAAGGAGTACGAGCTAGAGTTGCTTCGCGATAAAAACGACAACATCATCATCATCTGTTCGATTGAGAACATGGATCCAATGGGTATCCACACGGGTGATTCAATTACCGTAGCTCCTGCCATGACATTGAGCGATACCACGTACCAAAAGATGCGTGATATGGCCATTAAAATGATGCGCAGCATTGGAACATTCGCAGGTGGATGTAATGTGCAGTTCGCGGTGAGTCCTGATGAAAACGAAGACATCGTTGCTATTGAGATCAACCCTCGTGTGAGCCGTTCTTCAGCATTGGCATCGAAAGCGACGGGTTACCCTA
Source organism: uncultured Schleiferiaceae bacterium (assembly GCA_965655745.1). GTDB lineage: Bacteria > Bacteroidota > Bacteroidia > Flavobacteriales > Schleiferiaceae > UBA10364. The sequence continues at coordinate 23,723 of CBFHHP010000017.1, read as the reverse complement.
TCGCAAAGATTGCAGCCAAGATGGCTATTGGTTACACGTTGGATGAGCTGATGAACCAGATCACTAAAACGACGACGGCCTATTTTGAGCCAACCTTAGATTATGTGATTGTAAAGATCCCTCGTTGGAACTTCGAGAAATTCGAAGGCGCCGATACGCGACTGGGCATTCAGATGAAAGCCGTAGGGGAGGTTATGGGAATTGGCCGCAGCTTCCAAGAAGCCTTGCATAAAGCGGCACAATCGCTCGAAATCAAGCGCAATGGGTTGGGTGCCGACGGTAAAGGATTGACCGATCAAGATACTATTTTACATAAATTAGAGTACGCTTCATCGGACCGTTTATTTGTCGTCTATGATGCGATCCAGATGGGGATTCCACTGCGTACCATCTTCGACATCACGAAGATTGACATGTGGTTCTTGAAGGAGATTGAAGATCTCGCGAAAGTGCAAGCGCGTATTGAAAAGCATAGTCTTCAGAGTCTGCCGAAGGAGTTGATCCAAGAGGCGAAGATGAAAGGTTTTGCAGACCGTCAGATTGCACACATGGTTCGTGCCCTAGAAAGTGAAGTACACCAAAAGAGAACAGATCTCGGAATTAAGCGTGTATGGAAGCTCGTAGACACTTGTGCTGCTGAGTTCCCAGCGCAGACTCCATACTACTATTCCACCTTCGAAATGCCTTATGTGAATGCGGATGGCATGGAGATTATTGAAAACGAAAGTGAGGTAACCGATCGCGAGAAAATCATCGTTCTAGGTTCTGGCCCTAACCGCATCGGTCAGGGTATTGAATTTGATTATAGCTGTGTACACGGTGTTTTGAGTGCTCGCGAAGAAGGCTACGAAACTATCATGATCAACTGTAACCCGGAGACGGTAAGTACAGACTTTGATACTGCAGATAAGCTGTACTTCGAGCCGGTATTCTGGGAGCATATATATGATATCATTCTTCACGAGAAGCCTCGTGGTGTGATCGTTCAGTTGGGTGGCCAGACGGCATTGAAATTGGCTGAGAAGATGAGCCGTTACGGCATTGAAATTATCGGTACTTCATACGAAGCCTTGGATTTGGCAGAAGATAGGGGCCGATTCTCCACGCTGCTCAAAGAGATTAATATTCCGTATCCGAAATTTGATGTTGCTACGAACGCTGATGAGGCTTTGGATATTTCTGATGAACTAGGCTTCCCAATCCTCGTACGTCCGTCGTATGTATTGGGTGGTCAAGGGATGAAGATTGTTATCAATAAAGAGGAGCTAGAGCGCCATGTAATCAACCTCTTCAAAGAGTTTGAAGGCAACCGCGTACTTCTCGACCACTATTTAGATGGGGCCATCGAAGCAGAGGCCGATGCCATTTGTGATGGTGAAGATGCCTACATCATCGGAATCATGGAGCACATTGAGCCGTGTGGTATTCACTCTGGCGATAGCTCTGCAGTATTGCCGCCGTTTAACCTCGGGCCGCTCGTTATGGAGCAAATCAAAGAGCATACGATCAATATTGCGAAGGCGCTCGATACCAAAGGGCTGATCAACATTCAGTTCGCCATCAAAGACGATGTTGTGTATATAATCGAAGCCAACCCTCGTGCATCGCGTACAGTACCGTTCATTTGTAAGGCATACGGTGAGCCATACGTGAATTATGCTACAAAAGTGATGTTGGGTACGAAGAAGGTGAAAGACTTTGATTTCAATCCACAGATGGAAGGTTTCGCTATCAAGATTCCTGTATTCTCGTTCAGTAAATTCCCGAACGTGAACAAGAAGCTTGGACCAGAGATGAAGTCTACAGGTGAGGAAATCCGATTCATCAAGGATTTAAAAGATCCAGTATTTAAGAAATTACATAGTGAGCGAAGCTTGTATTTGAGCCGCTAACGTTAACAGAAGTTTTGAAATCCCGGCGCCATCGGCGCCGGGATTCTTTTTTATCTTGGCAAAAATTTCGCTGCGTGTTTAGATTCATAGCACTAACTTTCCTTGCTTATTTCATTTTCCGAGGGCTCGACAGATTCTTTGGTGGTGCTCCTGCACCTCGCAAAAGAAGCAACCGCCCTTCTAGCGGAACTCGCGAGAAGCGCAGTAGTGTGAAAAAAGATGTGGGTGAATACATCGACTACGAGGAGGTGAAAGAAGATAAGTAGCCTTGAAACTTGGAATCATTACATATTATTGGCCTCCTGCAGGCGGACCTGGAGTTCAGCGTTGGTTGAAGCTTAGTAAATACCTCGCTCGCGAAGGCGTAGAGCTGTTTGTGGTTACTGTGGATGCGGACAAGGCAACCTATCCTTTGCGCGATGAAGGCTTACAAGCCGATGTGGCCGATGGCATTACCGTTATTCGCACTGGAACCAGTGAAAAGTTTGGCGCCTACAAGAAGGTGACTGGAAAGAAGCAAGTTCCTTTTAGTGGATTCAGTGGTGAGGGCACCAAGGTAAGTATGGTACAGAAAATTGCGCGATTTATTCGTGGCAATTTCTTTGTCCCCGATGCTCGTAAGGGCTGGAATGATCATGCCTATCGCGCTGCAGAGCAAATCATTATGCAACACGATGTGAGGCATTGGATTACGACTTCTCCACCACACAGCACGCAACTGGTCGGATTGAAATTGAAGCAGAAGCATGGCATCCATTGGACCGCTGATTTCCGCGATCCTTGGACAGATATATATTACTACCGTAAATTTTATCCAACCGCCCTTACAAGAGCCTACGAGCGTGGATTAGAACGAAAGGTGTTCTCCTCCTGCGATTCTTTGTTGAGCGTGAGTCCATCGTGGTGTACGCTCTACAAGTCAAAAGGGGCAGAGCCAGCCAGTAAAGTTCATACGGTGACCAACGGTTACGATGCTGAAGATTTTGCTGGTCAGCGGTTAGATCGTCCAAAAGAATTCACCATCACCTACGCAGGTACTTTTACAGCACAGTATCCCGTAGCCGATTTTATAGCTGCTCTAAATAAACTTGACTTTTCAGTGACGCTGAGAATTATTGGCTCTTGGGACGGTGTGAGCAAGGAGCGCTTAGAGCGGGCCGCAAAGCACGTGAACTTAAAGTTTGTCGACTACGTGCCGAAGAAGGAATTGAATGCTATGATGATAGCCGGTCATTTATCGCTGTTATTATTTCCAAAAGTGGAGAGCGCTAAAGGAATTATACCGGGTAAACTTTTTGACTATTTAGGTGCCGGAAATCCTATTTTAGGACTAGGTCCAGCAGATGGAGATGCAGCAAGGGTCATTCGCGATGCTCAGGCAGGGGAGGTTTTTAGCTATGGAAATATAGAAGGAATCGTTGACTTTTTAAAATCTCATAAGGAGCAATGTCCAACATTGAATGCAGAGCGAATTGCGCCCTATGAGAGGAGCGTTCAAGCCAAGGCTGTATTGAAGGCTGTGTTTGGCGAGTAAAGAGAAATTATGCGTTTTTCTCTTTATATGCCGACCATCCAAAGTAGGCCATTAGCAGCAAAAGTAGGCCCGACCCAGCCATATTTACCTTTTGACCGACATAGAATGACTTTGGTTTGAATTCAAACACGATTTCATGTTTACCTTCAGGTACCCTCATGCCGCGCAAGGTGTAATTCACTCGAATATGCTCTACTGGTTCGCCGTCGATGTAGGCTTGCCAGTCGTTGCCAGAACCTTCGTAGTAGATTTCCGAGAAGACCACAAAGGCATTTCCGCCTTCAAAACTGTACTCCATATACTTTGGATCGTAGCTCGTGAGCTTCACTTTGGCTGGAGCAAAAGAGGCTGTATAGCCCAAATAGTCGCTATAACGCATATCTACAACTGCTGTTGTTTTTGGATTGAAGCTGGAGAGCGCCGCCATTTCAGCATCGGCGTTCTCGACCACATTCACATTACTTACTGACCAAGCATTTCCGCAGGCATTCGGATTGCGCTGGGCTTGTGGTTGGCCATTGGCACCCTGAGCGATGACGTATTTGGCATTCAGCATGCTGAAACACGCCATGTTTTGCTTGTTAAGCTGGTTGTCGATAAGGTCTTGGTAGCGTTGTAGCTTGGCACCGTGATAACCACCAATGCTTTTGTGGTGGTAGCTGGTGTAACTGTCATTAGTAAGACCTGCCATGCTGTTCCAGACGCGGAAGTGGGGGTCACTGTCTTGCAGGATCGCTTGGTTGGCTGCATTCGGTGCATATTGTTGTTCCCATTGGCGTTTGGATTGGAAGTCGTCCAATTCTAACTGATCGCGGTCAAAACCGTATAGGTCTAATAAGGTGATCGCACCAACTGCAGCAATGGCAGCTATTTGATTTAATTTTCCAATGTGCCATACGTACAAGGCTGCAGCAGTGAGCAATCCAAAGATTAGAGAGCGCATTGCTGAGCTTGTAATAATTCCTTTACGGTCACTGATAAGCTGGTCAAGAGAAAAGCCTTGTTGTGTGAAGCTTGCGTCGCGCGCTCCTTCTAGGTTCATCGCATACGGCGCGATCAATCCAAAGAGGACCACGAACCCAGCAAATGTAGCTGCTCCTCGAGTGAAGGCTTTCATTCTCGCCGCCTTATCAAGTCCTATCCAACTATTCAGGCCGTAGATGCCGTAGAATGGAATAAGGAAGAAGAGTACCACCATCGCCATCGATGGCACACGGAATTTATTGTAAAGCGGAAGTGCGTCGAACAGGAGTTTATTGAAGTATTCAAAATTGCCCCCCCAAGCCATAAATAGGAAGACGATACCAGAAGCCAGTACCCAATTTCTCATCGTTCCGCCAACGGTAAACAGGGCGAGACAGAAGAGGAAAAATAGACCTGCACCCACATAGTAGGCGCCGTTGCCCATGCTTTCTCCCGTCCACTTCATGAAGGCAGCACCCATGTATTGATTGGCTTGTGCCTCGGCTTGACTGGCGTTCATTCCTTGCTGACGGAAGGCGCGAACGAGCTGATCGAAGGTTTCTGTGCCCATATCTGAGTAATCGACCATCATACCACCGCCAGCAGCATTTGGGATTACTAAAGCAACACTTTCATAAATACCGCTGGACCAGGCCATCGCATATTCGAACGAAAGACCGCCTTCGCCTTGGTTTTGATTTTTATTGGTCAATTCTGAAATCCCACCACGCATACTTTCTTTCGTGTACACCTGTGTACCCCACATGTTGGCAAGGTTAGGTCCGATACTCAGTACTGCGGCTACTAGGAGCCATCCAGTAAGCTTAGCGAATTCTGCAAGTGCCTTTTCGCGTGCATATTTAATGAGGTAAGTAATCCAGATGATCCCCATAAATAGGCCGGTATAATAGGTGATCTGAAAGTGATTTCTATGGATGCTAAGACCCGCAAAAATGGCCATAAGGATCATTGCTTTCCAATTCTTCTTTTCGAAGATGAGCAGCAGCGCCATGATCATAAGAGGGATGAAAGCTGCGGTATTTACCTTGGCATTATGCCCCGCCGCGTATCCGATGATAAAGAAGCCGGAATATCCATAGGCGAAGCCGCCGATGGTGCTGAGCCAGTGGTTTACCCCGAGGCCTCTCAGTCCAATAAATCCTCCGATCATTAAATAGAAAATGATATATGTTGAAGAGGTGGTCCCTCCGATAGCTTTTACAGCACCCGAGATGTATTGAAAGATGTTGCCGCCGTATTTGGTGGAAATCTGTGCAGTGGGCATACCGCTGAACATCGAGTTGGTCCAAAGGGGCTCTTCGCCTGTGGCTTCTCGGTAATCACGTAATTCTTTACTTTTTGCATAGCCTAATTTAATATCGTCTTGGTCAAGAATATCACCGCTGAGGTATGCAGGGCTTAGAAAGGCTACATTTAAGCCTAATAAAATTGCCATGGGAAGAATCCATGTACGCAAAAGTGGCATCCATTGCTTCATACTTGTAGTTGCTGGTTATTTGGACCTCCAAACTACCAAAACTTGTGGAATAATAAGGTGTAATAACCTTGATAATCCCTCGATTAGGTGGTATTTTTCCGACCTAACACAATGCATTGATATGTCCCGCAAGATTAGCAAGGCAGAAATCGGTCAAATTTTAGAACAAGGGTGTGACGAACGTGTGCACCTGATCGAAGGTACCAACCGCAACAAATACCACCTCAATCCCGTAGAATATGAGACATTGTTACAGCGGGGCTCATGTACCGCCAACTTGTTGACACCGCGCTCGCACGGTGTGGCAAAGGCGTTTTTAGGTAAGTACGATGAGCTGAACTACGAAAGTTTACTCGAAAAGCAAAGCAATCGACTTATTGATTTGGTTGGTAGCGAGAATAACGAGCCTTTTGATATTTATTTCGGACCGTCCGGATCGGATTTGGTGTACTATCCACTGATGTTCCAGTTGATGCTGAACCCGAACAAGAAGCTTATCAATATCGTGAGCTGTCCAGAGGAATTGGGTTCTGGCTCAGGCTATGCATCTGAAACGCGCTTTTACGCGAACTTCAACCAGTTCGGTGAGAACATTGTAAAAGGTGATTTTGTGGACCCAGAGCACATAAGTGAAGTCCATTATCTAGATGCTCGTGATGCGGAGGGGAACATCCTTGACAGAAGTAAGGCAATCAAGGAAATCATTGCGGCTAATAAAAATGCCGCAGTAGTTGGATCGTTGGTGTTTGGTTCAAAATCTGGAATTAAAGACGATCTTGATATCATTGATCCAAACGACGGCACGATGTGGGTGGTCGATTTGTGTCAATTTCGTGTAGATCCGAAGCTCATCCACGATTTGCTTGAAAAAGGTGTGATGATCATGCTAACGGGTTCTAAATTTTTTCAAGCTCCCCCATTTTGTGCTGCGATGTTAGTTCCAAGAAAATGGAGTGAGCAGTTAAAGAAGGCGAATGCATCAATCATTGCGCCTTACGGAAAGCTCTTTTCAGCGTACGATGTGCCGTGGTTCATGCAAAACATGCGCGAGTATTTACCAGCTAAAGAAAATAAAGCCTTACGTCTGCGCTGGGAAATCGCATTGGATGAAATGGAGGCCTACAGCTATTGGTCTACCGCTCAAACTGACGATATAATCACTCGCTGGGCAACAGGTGTAATGGCAAGATTAGAAGATTCTGAGCACTTCAAATTAATGCCGGATCAGTTAAAGACAAACATGTCCATCATCAGTTTCCAAGTATGGGTTGGCGGTCGTGTGTTAAATAATGCTGAATTAAAGGACCTGTTTAAGACCATTGCTACTTCCACTCATGAAGGTTTCAAGGATGGAATAAACAAAGTATTTTTCGGGCAGCCTGTTCAATACGGCGACAAGAGTTTTATACGCTTGGCTCTTGGTGCCTACAGCGTACGTTCTTTCTTGGAAGTAGATGCGATTGATTTGCACAACGATTACCGCGTGATTGAAATTATCGAAGACTACGCAAAAAATATGTTTGGTTGATTTCGACGACGGACATATCGAAAGTAATTGCCCGAAGTCAGAGGCAGGTGAATGAGCAGGATACGAGTCTCATCGTTGCGCATTTGCCAGCACTTAATGAAAGATTGGCCTTTCTTAGCGAATCCTTTTCGAAGAACACCTTACATGCCATAGCGATAAAGACGAATCCACATCCGCAGATGTTAAAGTATCTCGTGGATTTAGGCTATGGTTTAGAGGCTGCTTCTATTGAAGAGGTTAATATGGCTATTGCGGCGGGGTGCCCGGCAGATAAAATCGTTTTTGACTCCCCAGTAAAAACGCGCAGTGAAATCAACTGTGTCGCGGGAATGACCGGTATGTTGGTCAACGTGAATTCCCTCGGTGAATTGGACCGATTCTCTTCAAACCCAACCTGTATCTTAGGTATTCGCGTTAATCCACAAGTTCATACAGGGGCTCCTGAAATGTTTGATGTAAGTCGCAATGAAAGTAAGTTTGGCGTACCTTTTTCGAATGCTGAAGCCATTTTAAGTGCCGCCTTGACACATCCAGTGCAAGCCTTGCACATGCACAGCGGCTCTCAAATGAAAAATCTCGAGGTTCAGTGTCAAGCGCTCATCTCCTTGAAGCATTTGGCCGATCAGATTAATGCGGTTGAACCGGGAAAAATACACACCTTAGACATCGGTGGTGGACTGCCGTCCGAGTCGCTTTCCGAAACCACCCGTATGGCGGAATATGGCGCCATTGTACAAGAAATTTTTGCTGATTCTCAGTACCACCTAGTCACTGAATTTGGACAGTGGGTGCATGCTGAGGCGGGATTTGCACTTTCTCGTGTAGAGTATGTTCTGGATCACAGTCGAATTTTCATTCACCTTGGTGCCGATTTCTTTATGCGCGATGCCTATACCAAGGCTCGACCCTTTGCGTTGAATGTTTGGGATGATGACGGTATACAAATACAAGGCGCTGAGCACAATTTTGATGTTGCAGGTCCGCTGTGTTTCGCCGGTGATTATCTGGCGCATGGTATTTTATTGCCTGCGGATACTGCGGAGGGTAATTGGCTTAGCATAAGTAATACAGGGGCGAACACTTATGCCTTGTGGTCCCGTCATTGCTCGAGAACTGTGCCAAAATGTATTGCATTTGATGGTGAGAAGACCATGATTTGGAGCGAACGTACGACTATCAATTATTAATCTTATTTTTGGAACACAAGTCGCAATAAATGAAAAAGATATTTTCACTTTTAATGATCGTTTTTTCTACTGTAGCATTTGCGCAGGTAATGACTGTTAGTGTTAATGACGATAGCTGGGAAGTGTGTCCTACAGATGTAGTTGATGTTTCAGCAAGTCATACAACTCCCGCAAACAATGCTATTGAAACCAACGGAACTTCTACCTATTTAGAAATCCCGTTTTCAACCTACACTTCTTTCGGTTTGGTAGATTTCTCAGTAGAATTTTGGGTTAGTTTGAATTCTCTTTCTCAAAAAACGTATCTCGCATACAATAAGAACAATACAAATGTAGGCTGGGCCATATACGTAGATCAACAAGGTTTTGTAGGATTCGAGGCCGAAGATGTCAGCGGAGGGAATATTGACACGACTGGACCATCAACGGATATTAATGATGCTACCTGGCATCATGTTGCCTTAACATGGGATAGAGGTACAACTATTGCCAGTCTCTATGTCGATGGTGGATTTGAAGTTGCTAAGCCAATGAGTTTAGGTGATATTACTTCCAATGCTCCAACTTATCTAGGTTACGGATTAAATGCAAGTAGCCCAGTTTACGCCAATGCTGATTTTGACGAATACCGCGTATGGTCTCAAGTGCGTCTACCGGGCCAGATTTCAACCAACTACGATCGCTATGTACCACCATCCTCAGAAGCAGATTTGGTCCAATATTTTGATTTCAATGAGGTAGTGAGTACAAATGGTTGGGAAGATTGTGTGGAAGGTGTAATTGCACCAGCTGGAACTAGTGCACCTGTAATTGATCCTTCTGCGGGGCCATATATGCAGCCTTTTAATTTCCAATTCACGTGGAGTTCTTTAGTTACGGGTCAAACTCAATCGGGCTCGAATTTTCAGGAGACCTTTGACGCGAACGATACCATTGTAGTCAGCACAGGCTGGTGTAAATATGAATCGTCTGATACACTAGTTGTTACAGTACTGGACTGCGATACGACTAAAGATCCAAGAGATGTTGCGGCAGTTTATGCGCCGACAGCATTTACCCCCAATGGTGATGAAAAGAACGATGTATACATCGTAAAAGCAAATGCCATCAGTTATTTTGAGATGCAAGTCTACAATAGATTAGGAAACATCTTATTTTATAGTAAGGACATCAATACTGGGTGGGACGGGACTTTTGAGGAAGGAACGTGTTATGAAGGCGTTTATGCGGCAAAAATCATTTACCGCGATCTTGAAGGTATAGAACATGTAAAATATCAACAGTTCCTGTTGATGCGTTAAGGGTAATTAGGTAAAGTTCGACTCTATTTAGGGAAAGCTGAGTTATTTGCTTTGCATCATTTCCTCTCTACCTTGCTTTGCGCCACTTACACTGGCGTTCAATTCGAATCCGATGATCAATCCGAAGGCATTGACATAAATCCACAGCAGCATTATCAATAAAGTTCCAATCGAACCGTAGAACTTGTTGTAAGTAGAAAAGTTATCTACGTAGTATCCAAATCCGTTTGAAGATAGGATGATCAATACGGTGGCGAGAATAGATCCAGGACTGATGAACCGCCAATCGGTCCCTCGAACAGGCCCATAGTTGTACACCAACGATATTCCGACTAAGATGGTAGTTAACAAGACCAATAGACGCAGCCAATAAATGATGGTTGCACTGTAGGCTAAAATATATCCTTGATTGGTAAGCCAACCTGTGAATCCTTGAGAAAAGATAAGTGCAACTAAGGCTACCAAGATTAACAGTGTCAATGCAATGGTCAATAGGAAGGCGCTTAAGTATTGCCACCAGAAATTTTTGACATCACTGATGTTATAGCTAATGCCCAAGTTTGAAACCAATGACAGCGTGCCATTGGTTGCAAAAAGCATTGCAGCAATGAAGGTTACCGATAGAAGTCCACCGCGTTTTATAGTTAGAATGTCTTCAATGGCGGCAAAGGCCATATCGTGAGTACTCGGAGGAAGCACATCACCAAGAACTGCGAATAATTCCAATTGAAACGTATCGATAGGTAAATAGGCAATCAACGTGAAAATAAAGATGATGCCTGGGAAGAGGGCTAGGAAAAAGCTAAAGCTTACTGAGCCTGCACGCGTAGAAATAGCACCTTCGTAGATTCCTCGAAAAAAGAAATAAAGGACATCCCAAACCGACAATCCGTCGAAGAAAGGTGGCTTGATGCGGCTTAACGTATGACGCAAGGCGCTGTAGATACTTGTGATTAGATTACTCATTACTCCTCAATGGCCTTTAAAGACATGTCTAAGCTAGCAATTTGATGGGTAAGTGCACCAATGCTTATAAAATCTACTCCACATTCCGCAAAAGGGACGAGCGTCTCTTTGGTGATTCCGCCGCTACTTTCCGTTTCAGCTTTACCACCAATTACGGCGATTGCTTCCAGAGTTTGTGCTGGAGTGAAGTTGTCGAGCATGATACGATCTGCCCCAGCTTCTAGTGCTTCGCATACCTCGTTCAAATCTCTAGTTTCTACCTCGATCTTTAAATCTTTACCCTTGGATTTTAAGTACACACGAACACGCTCTACTGCTGGTTGAATGCCTCCGGCGAAATCAATGTGGTTATCTTTGAGCATGATCATATCGTACAATCCCATACGATGATTGCCTCCCCCGCCCAATTGAACCGCCCACTTTTCCAAAATGCGTAGGCCTGGTGTGGTTTTACGAGTATCCAATACAGTACAGTTCGTATGTGCAACCATAGCCGCATATTTTGATGTACTTGTGGCAATCCCCGATAATCGCTGCATGTAATTTAGAACCAATCGTTCCGATTGAAGTAATTTGATAGCGTTTCCTTCTACTTCCAAGACGATGTCGCCAGGTTTAATAGGTGCGCCGTCTTCAATAAACACTTTGATTTCCGCTGTAGGATCGATGTACTTGAAGAGGTGATTTGCAAGAGCTACGCCTGCAATAATTCCTTGCTCCTTGATGAGCAAACGAGCTCTTCCTCGCTTTTGACCATCTAGACTGCTCAGTGAACTATGGTCACCGTCACCAATATCCTCCGCAATGGCCAAGTCAAAAGAATTTTGCAGAGCTTTAAAATCTGGGGTCCAATTTTCTGAAGTCATAAAATACTCAACTCTTTGGTAGGTCTGCCGGCAAGTTAGCATCTTTGTCCAAGCTATGAAGATTGTATTTCTCGTTATTGGTAAAACTTCTGAACGCTGGATAGAAGACGGAATGAACGTGTTCTTGAAGCGGTTGAAGCATTATCAAAAAACTGAATTTCATGCTTTGCCGGATGTCAAAGGCGGAGGAAGGATGAGTCCCGAAGCCCTAAAAGAGGCCGAAGCAGCGGTGTATGAGAAATATATAGAGTCTACTGATACTGTAGTCCTCCTCGATGAAAACGGCAAAGAGTACCACAGTCGTGGATTTGCCAATCAGATTCAGAAGTGGCGCAACGCCGGTCCAAAACGATTGGTTTTTATTGTTGGGGGTGCTTTTGGTTTTGCTCCTTCGATGTACGCAAGGGCAAACGCGCAAGTTTCAATGAGCAAAATGACTACCTCGCACCAATTGATTCGTGTAATTTTACTCGAGCAACTTTACCGTGCAATGACGATATTGCGAGGAGAACCGTACCACAACGATTAATCTGATTATGGCAGCCAATTCCTTTGACGGCATCTTACGAGATTTAAAGGCGAGCAAATATGCACCGGTCTACTTTTTTGCAGGAGAGGAGCCTTTCTATGCCCAACAATTGTTGGATTACATCGAACATAACGCGTTGGATGAAGCGGAGCGCAGTTTCAATCAGACCGTACTTTACGGCAAGGACACCAACATGCTCCAAATTCTCGAGGAAGCCAAGCGCTTTCCTATGATGAGCGATAAAATGGTGGTCTTGGTGAAAGAGGCGCAGCACCTCAAGGCTGCGGACTGGGAATTACTCTCCAGCTACCTTGAGCAACCGCAGCCTTCAACCATCTTGGCTTTCGGCCACATGCATAAAAAGTTGGACAAGCGTTCCAAGGCGGGAAAGGCCATCAAGGCCAAAACGGTTTTCTTGGAAAGTGATCCGCTTCGCGATTATCAAGTAATTCCTTGGTTAGAAGGACAGCTAGGGTCTAAAGGGTTCCAGGCGAACACTGCAGTCGTTGTAGCAATGGCCGAGCAAGTAGGGACAGATCTGAGTCGCTTGTTCAAAGAGGTGGATAAGCTTGATGTGGCTATGGGCGAGAACCGCTCATTGACTCCTGAGGATATTGAACGCCACATCGGTATTTCCAAAGATTACAACAACTTTGAGTTGGTCGCGGCCATCGCCTATCGAGATATTGCAAAGGCATTTAAAATTGTCCACTATTTCTCGAAGAATCCCAAGGAGCATCCTGTCCAGATGATCACTGGGATACTTTTCAATTTTGTCAATAACCTCATTCAGTACCACAGCATAAAGGGCAAGGCCGAAAAGCAGATTGCCTCTGAGCTCAAAGTGCATCCGTACTTTTTGAAACAATTTTCTGCCGCAGCAAGGCATTACAATAATGACCAAGCGCACAAGATGCTCGCTGAATTACTTGAGTTTGATAGAAAGTGCAAAGGCGTTATTCTATCCAGTTCGAATGAATACGAGCACCTTCGTGAATGGCTCATCAAATGTGCACTTTAGGCCGTACCTTTGGGCTACCCACCGATCAGATGAAAAAACTTTTTCTTTTCCTAGTTCTCACCTTGTCCGCCTCTGCAGCTTTTGCGCAGGGAAGAATCTTGCGCGGATTCGTTTACGAGAAAGACGGCGGAGCGCCTATTCCATATGCCAATATCGTAGTAGAGGAGGACCGCTTAGGTGCCACAACAGATTTTAATGGTTACTTCCAACTTTCCGATGTACCAGTTGGTGCTAAGACTATTACAGTCACTTACCTTGGGTATCAAACAGAAAAGGTGGAAACGAGGGTTTTTAAAAACAAGCCGGCCTCAATTAAAGTCTACCTCGAGGAAAGTACGGAGATGCTGAATACTGTGGATATAAATGTTGCACGTCTACAGCGTAAAACCAAGGTCAATACTGCAGTTGTAAGTCTAAACCCTAAAAACATCGAAACTTTCTCTGCGGGTGGTGATCCTGATCTTATGAAGGCCTTAGCAGTGCTTCCAGGTGTTGTAACCACTGGTGATCAAGGTGGCCAATTGTACATCAGAGGTGGTGCACCGATACAGAATTTGGTATTGCTCGATGGAATGATCATTTATAATCCGTTTCATAGCATAGGCTTTTTCTCTGTTTTCGATACTGACGTATTGCAAGACGCCAAGGTCTATACGGCAGGATTTGGAGCTCAATACGGGTCTCGTAATTCTTCGGTCATGGATATTACCACCAGGGATGGGAACCGTTCTGAGCTAAAGGCAAAGGGATATGCATCGACCTATATGAGCAAACTCCTCGTCGAAGCTCCCTTGGGCAAGCGTGACGAAAATGGTCTTGCAAACAACAGCCTCTTTCTCAGTGGAAAGACATCTTACCTGCGCCAAGCAGCCCCTATTTTTTACCCTTATGTACAAACTAGATTTGGAGGATTGCCATTCACCTTCAATGATATCTACGGAAAGTTCACCACACAGAATTCTTCGGGATCAAAGTTGAGTGCGAAGGCGTTTAACTTCAGCGATGCGGTCATGCTTGACAGCGCTCAGGGTATCCAATGGAACAGTACGGGATATGGAGTGAATTTCCTTGTAGTACCCCCGGCATCAGCGACCTTAATCGAAGGTGATTTTGCCCAGAGTTCCTACTTCATTCAAAGCACGGAGAATCCTGATCAGCCGCGCAGCTCAAGAATCAACGGGTTCAACGGGGGATTAAACTTTACCTACTTTTTGGGCAAGGCTGACGAGATAAAATACGGTATTGATTTGATAGGGTACAACACGCGCTTCGATTACACCAACGCTTTAGGCCTGAAGTTGAATCAAGAGGAGAATACTACAGAATTAGGAGGATATTTCAATTACAGGAAGGTAACCCCGCTTTTGGTATTGGAGCCAGGTTTACGCCTTCACTATTACGGTTCGCTCTCAGAGCTGAGTGTAGAACCACGCTTAGGACTGAAATATAATATCACTGAGGACTTTAGATTTAAGGCATCAGGTGGACGCTACAGTCAGAACTTGGTTGCTGCGAATTCCGACCGTGATGTAGTCAATCTATTTTATGGCTTCCTAAGTGGTGCCACTGATTTGCCAACCTCCTTCAGAGATAGACCGATTACTTCAAGGCTTCAAAAAGCCGTGCACGGGGTTGCCGGATTTGAATATGACCTAGGTAAACACTGGGACATCAATTTGGAATCGTACGTCAAGGACTTCTCACAGATTACAAACATCAATAGAAACAAGCTCTATGATGATATTCCTGTGTACAGTGATCGCCCGGAGATTTTACGCAAAGATTTTATTGTAGAACGAGGTCTTGCATACGGTTACGATGCGGTTATGAAATACGAGAAAGGACGCTATTACTTGTGGGCAGTATATGCCTGGAGTATGGTGACCAGAGACGATGGCATTCAAGTATACAACCCGAACTTCGACCGCCGTCACAACATCAATCTTGTGGGTAACGCGAAGTTAGGCAAGGAAGAGAAGTGGTTTTTATCGGTGCGTTGGAACTTAGGAACCGGTTTCCCATTTACACCTACTCAGGGATATTACCCTGGAATTGATTTTTTGGATCAATTTGGAAATCCTGACATCGATTTTGATTACATCACTGCGAATGGCGACCCAAGTGTCCTTTATGGAGATCTTAATAGCAAGCGATTGCCAACCTATCATCGATTGGATGCCTCGCTAAAATATTCGACTAAAACGGAGGCCGGTGCTTATGAGGTAAATTTTGGTGCCACGAACATCTATAACCGTGAGAATATCTTTTATTACGATCGGACGTCTGCCCAGCGCGTGAATCAATTGCCGATAATGCCGACGATTAGCGCAAGTTTTGCCTTTTAATTGGCGCAGAAAAGAGGTACTTTTGCCCTGTTTTGATTCAAATTATGGCGAGTACTAAATACATCTTCGTTACCGGCGGGGTAACATCATCACTTGGAAAGGGAATCATTTCAGCTTCTTTGGCAAAATTGCTTCAAGCACGTGGTTACCGCGTGACTATACAGAAGTTGGATCCTTATATCAATGTTGATCCTGGAACCCTTAACCCCTACGAGCACGGCGAGTGTTACGTCACAGAAGATGGTGCCGAGACAGATTTGGATTTAGGTCACTACGAGCGATTCCTCAATAGACCTACTTCGCAAGGAAATAACGTGACCACAGGTCGAATTTATCAGAGCGTCATTGATAAGGAGCGTCGTGGCGATTTCTTGGGGAAAACGGTGCAAGTTATTCCACACATCACCGATGAAATCAAGAATCGTGTGAAGATTCTTGGTGAAACGGGAGATTACGATATTGTCATTACTGAGATTGGTGGTACCGTAGGTGATATCGAAGCATTGCCATACATCGAAAGTGTTCGTCAGTTGAAGTGGGAACTAGAGAAAGATTGTATGGTCATTCACTTGACACTTCTTCCATACCTACGCGTAACCGGCGAGCTAAAAACGAAACCTACCCAACATAGTGTAAAAACCATGTTGGAGAGTGGAGTACAGCCTGATGTGTTGGTTTGTAGAAGTGAGTATGCAATTGACGATGATATTCGTAGAAAATTGGCCCTTTTTACCAACGTTCGTCAAAAGAATGTGATTGAGTCCCGTGATGCGAATACCATCTACGAGGTGCCTATTATGATGTTCAAGGAAAAGCTTGATGAGGTTGTTTTGGATTATTTCAATCTTCCGCAAGACACTACTCCAGATTTGGACAAATGGCGTGAATTCTTGTCAAGACTGCAGTATCCAAAACGCACTGTTGAGATTGGTTTGATTGGTAAGTATGTAGAGCTAAAAGACAGCTATAAATCCATTTCCGAGGCGTTCATTCATGCAGGAGCTGCTAATGAGGTAGAGGTCAAGGTACGCTGGATTCACTCTGAGCACTTGACACCAAAGAATGCAGCAGAGCTCTGTAAGGGCTTAGACGGTGTACTCGTTGCTCCAGGTTTTGGAGAACGTGGTTTTGAAGGAAAGGTAGCCACCGTTCAGTATGCTCGTGAAAACAAGATTCCATATTTCGGTATCTGTTACGGAATGCAAGCGGCAGTGATCGAGTATGCGAGAAATGTACTTGGTTGGGATGATGCGAATACTACGGAAGTGAACCCAAAAACCGAGAAACCGGTTATTGCATTGATGGATGAGCAGATGCACATCACGGATATGGGAGGAACCATGCGTCTTGGTGCACAGCAATGTACCGTTGAAGAGGGCACCAAGGCCTACGACGCCTATGGCGAAGTTAATATCAGTGAGCGTCACCGCCACCGTTATGAATTTAACAATGAATACAAAGAAGAATTGGTAGCAGCCGGTCTGCACACTTCAGGTATCAATCCCGATAGTGGTTTGGTTGAAGTGGTAGAAGTTCAGGACCATCCGTTCTTCGTAGGGGTACAATACCACCCTGAATACAAGAGTACCGTACTAAACCCGCACCCGCTTTTCGTATCCTTTGTAAAAGCCGCGGACGAATACCGCCAAAAAAAATAACATGGAGGAGAATAAAGGAATAGATAAGAATCAAATCGCCGGATTTTTGCTCATTGGAGCAATCATGCTTGGCTTTGGATGGTGGAACAGCATTAATGCACCTGAAGTTCAGCCTGAAAATACTACTGAGGTCGTTGAAGAAGTAGCAGCAGATGCACTGAGTGAAGATGCTAAGCCTGCTTTGGAAGTTGAGGCGGTGGCCGTTTCTAATGCATTTACAGCACAACAGGTAACCATTAGCAATGCAGAGTTAAGTTTGACCTTCTCATCAGCAGGAGCATCACTAACAAGTGCAGCATTAGCAGATTACCATACGTACGACGATACTGCGAAAACAGAAGCCCTCGATTTGGTGAAAGGCAATGGCCAGGTGTTCGATCTACAACTTCCAGGAGGAGATGCATTGAGTGCCAAAGAGTTCGAGATTGCATCGAGTGCTCCGCGTTCCGTGGTCTTTTCAGACGGTACTACTAAGGTGAGTATTGAACTGGCTGAGGTAGGATACGATTATTCCTTTGTAGTTAGCGGTACTGCAAATGCTACTGGGAAACCGGAGCTTTACTGGGAGCGCAGTGCACAGCGTACAGAAAAAGGTATTAGTACAGAGCGCCAATATTCAAGCTTTGTATACCAGCTTACCGAAGACGGCGATGTAAAGCATCTTGCCGGTCGCGGTTCGGACGATAGTGAAGCAACAGATCCGATCAACTGGTTGGCACAAAAACAGCGTTTCTTCTCTTTAATCGTTCATCCTGAGCAAGGATTTACTACTGCAAATATTGCCACAGTAAACGGCGACGACGAGAATGAAGATCTTATAAAGGAATACACAGCTACGGCAACGTTGAATCAGACAGTTAGTGGTGCATACACGCTTCCATTTGCAATGTATGCGGGCCCAAATCAATATCAACTACTAAAAACCTATGGACAGGGATACGAGAAGGCCATCAACTTTGGTTGGGGGATTTTCGGAGCTATCGGCCGTGGGGTTGTAGTGCCTATTTTCAATTGGCTAGAAGGCTACGGTTTTGGCTATGGTTTGATCATCTTGATCATGGTATTGATCATCAAACTGACGCTCAGTCCATTGACCTTTGCCTCGTACCGTTCAATGGCGAAGATGCGCGTTCTGAAGCCAGAGATTGATAAGATCAACGAAAAGTATCCGGCAGATAAGGATAAAGTACAGAAGCAACAAGCCATCATGAATTTGTACCGTGAAGCCGGAGCAAGTCCTTTAGGTGGCTGTGTTCCTGTGATTGTTCAAATGCCTATCCTATTCGCTATGTTCCGTTTCTTCCCAGCATCTATTGAGTTGCGCGGAGAGAGCTTCTTGTGGGCAACGGATTTGAGTACCTACGACAGCATTATTTCATGGTCAACAGAGATTCCGCTGATTTCGACCTTCTTTGGAAACCACCTTTCGCTGTTCACTCTGCTCATGACCGTTTCTACGATCCTCTACACATGGATGAACCAGCAAATGACTCCTCAAACAGGTTCGAGTGAGCAGATGAAGCAGATGCGTGTCATCATGTATTTGATGCCTTTGATGTTCATGTTCGTGTTGAACAGCTTCCCGTCAGGATTGACGTATTACTATTTCTTATCGAACATCATAACCTTCTCAATGCAGTGGGGTATTCGTAAGACTGTAAATGACGATGCCATCTTGGCCAAGATTGAGGAAAAACGCACTCAGCCTAAGAAGGAAAGCAAATTCCAGCAGCGTCTTGCAGAAATGCAACGCCAGCAGAATAAAAATAGATCTCAACGCAGAAACGGCTAATCGTTTCTAAAAGCGTATTGAATAAAAGAGCCCCGCAGATTTCTGCGGGGCTTCTTGTTTAACACATCTCAATGGTTCGTTTCTCGAAATCAATGATGATCGGTCCTCCAGTACAGCCGCCAATCTCATTAAGGTCAACATCGCTTTCATCGTTACTGATTATCCAAACACCGCTTTTGTGTTTGCGTAGAGTGCCTTCCTCCCAAACATCTCCAGGTTGAGCAAACATCCATATTGCATTCGAGTTCTCGGAAATAAGCAGAGCTACATGTCCGTCTTCAACGACTGCGATGATTTCATCCCCCAGGGATTTGCCTCCCCATTCTGCGAAGACTACTTCATAGGTATAGGTACCGTTCGCTGGTACTTCACTTTGTGGATGGTTCGAGAGTATCATAAGTACGCCGATGATTATGGAGGGTAGAAATTGCATAAACATAATATACAAAAAAGCCCCGCAGGAAACTGCGGGGCTTTTCTTATTCTATGTGGAACGATTATTAGTGATTCACGTGCGTCACTACACCGTTAACGTAGTCGTAATCGCCTGAACCGTCTTGGCGCAATTGCCAGATGATGGTAGCTACGCTGTAATCAGCTTCCATACCTGCTGGCAGGGTAGGCTTTGTGATTTCGAGCTGGACTGCAGAGTAGCGAGTACCAAATACGTCACCTGCTGCGTAAGAACCGCCCAATGCGTTGATGTCGCTTAGGTTCATACCCCAAGGGCCTAAGGTTACTGAAGAAGTATCTGCAACGTTAGCGTCTGGGCTTTTCGTCCACCCTTTAACCGCTGTTGTTGCGTGGCCGAATAATGCTTCATCGTGCGTGTAAGTAGTACCCGATGCGATCAAAAATACGCCGGGAGCTATCTCTGCTGCATCTTGTGCCCAAACGGTAGGCGTCGTACCTGAACCAGTACTCACTTTAGGAAGCGAGCTTACTTGGTTTAGATCTACACCGTTGCCGTAGTCTTTTGCAACAACACCGTTGAGTAGCAAGTACGATTGTACCATGAATACTTCATCGATTTTAGTTTGCAAACACTTGATGCGTGGATATACTACCAATTTACCTGCTGTATCAATAACTTCTGCCTCTACACCGAAAGCAACTTCATCAAAGATCGCTGATGCTGCAGCGCCTGTTGGATTTTGACCTTGGTCTGTGTTATTTACGTAGAAATTTGGAACACCAGAGGTAGGGAAGTTGTCGTCAAATGCACCCGAGGCTGCATTATCAACGGCAAACCAATCACCAACGTGGTTAGCGACAAGTACTACACTATCTCCAAGAATACCGTCAATCATTGTCATGATTTCAGCACCGTTTGGACAGTACTGACACCATGCGCCAGTAGTTTCAATTACTAAAGGACGAGCCTGATCAGTTACAGTCAAAGAGTCTCCAGGATAGGTTGCTGGAGCTGGCTCAGGACCTCCTGTCTCACAAGAGGTCATGAATAAAGCGCCTGCTACGGCACTAAGGGCAAATAATTTTTTCATAAGTCGGTTGCGATCTTCATTGATCTGAATTACGAATATAACTCATTTTCCAATACCCACAACCTCTGAAAAGTAAACGGGTAGGTGGTCTGAGTATCCGTTCTTAAAAAAGTCGCCCTGCCAACGGCGCCGGGGCTTTAAGCCTCCCCATTTAGCGTCTTTTTCTAGTAGCAGCGGTAGATCACAGGCTTGCACTTGTATAGGAAAATTAGCAATCCCGCCGTCAATAGCGTTCCAACGTCCTTGGTATTTGTAAGTGCCACAGGTCCCGATCTGAGCAGCCGAGTGCCAAGAAGATCCGTATTCTTGCGTTAGTGGATCGTTGAAATCGCCGACGATAATGGTTGGTGACTTGCAGGAATCTAGAGCCGTCAATACAGCCGCAATGGCGAGGTTGCGCTTCCATTGACTTTCTCGACTGCCTCCTCGTTTTGAGGGTAGATGAACCACCACGAGATTGAACCGCTGCTCGCTAATCGCATACCGGACAAATAGCGCGTCTCTGGTCAGAAGCGAGTCGTTGGAATATCTAATGCGTTCAGAATAAAGCACTTGTATGCGCTCCGGGTCATAGATTACAGCGCAGTCAATCCCTCTAAAATCCGGGCTATCAAAATGAACGATATTCCATGGCCCGTGAACGCGCATGCCCTGATGGCGTATCAAATCATCGAGTACACTTCGATTTTCTACTTCGCATAGTGCAACTATAGGTGCACGGTAGCGGCTCTGCAGCAGCATATGAAGCACTCTCGAAGTCTGTCGAATGCACAATCTGTAGGTGATGCTTTCGTACTTTTTGCCTCCCGAAGGAGTGAATTCGAGATCGTGGAAATTTCGGTCGTGTATCGTATCAAAAAGATTTTCGACGTTGTAAAAAAGCCAAGGTTGACCGGCTACGGGGCTTGAAAGAAGTAAAACGAAACAAAGGACTTTCATCCTTTCAAATTCTTGCCTTTAATAGATAGTACCAAAATATGTGAGCAACCTTGAGTTACTAACGGTTGAAATAGAGCAGGGATGAGTCACCGTAACTTAGAAAACGGTAATCGTTAGCCATAGCATGGTT
>CBFHHP010000017.1:0-1976 GCA_965655745.1 uncultured Schleiferiaceae bacterium | reverse complement strand
GTGTATTTTCCAGTCCAGGTGAAGGAAATAATGAACCCTTGTCCCGAGCGTTCGCCTTTGGTGGCAGTGAGGGTTAGGTCCTCACTCAGTTTTAGATGAAGAGGATGGTCTTTCCATCGTTTCAGGTTACCCACCATGCATTCGAAGCGAATCTCATTCTTTGCCTCCATCGCCTCTTCGACGCTGTGTTCAAAGGGGTTGAGACAGAAAACTTCTATGGGTTTAGCTCCTTCGGTTTTTGTAAAGCGGAGTCGTGCTTTGATGACCTTTGTGTTGTTGAAGATCAATTGGCTGCTCTCAGGCAGAAGGTGAGGTAATTGAGAAAATTGGTGGTCTTGTATTGTGCCGTCGAAAACCAATAATTGACTTTCATCCCTGCGCGATAAGGGGTGCGTGGCAATCCTTTCTTGAGGGAGGTGGTAAATAAAGTCCGATTTCTGCATGGGTACGTTTTCCTTAGCGCAAAAATAAGGTTCGCTACCTTAGCGACAACTCAGGACAAAATATCTTTGCGGCCATGAAGCGTAAGATTTTCATTTCAACCACCAACGACATCACAACGGATAACCGGGTGAATAAAGTTGCTATGTTGCTTCAAGACTTGGGCTATGAGGTAAAGTGGATCGGACGAGAATTGGCCACCTCAAAGGAACTGAACAGGGGCTATGGTACTGATCGCATGAAATTATGGTTTACCAAGGGCGGCTTGTTTTACGCTGAATTTCAGGTGCGTTTGTTTCTAAAGTTGTTGTTTGAATGCAACCGAAAATCGGTCTTGTTGGCCAATGATTTGGATACGTTATTGCCCAATTTTTTGATTAGTCGATTCTTTGGTATTCCATTGGTGTATGACAGTCACGAGTACTTCTGCGGTGTGCCAGAGATTCAGGGCCGTTGGGTAAAACGTGTTTGGTTGGGTATTGAGCGATTCGTCTTTCCACGTCTCGAGCACATTTGGACGGTCAATGAGAGTATAGCGAACTTGTACGAACAAGATTATGGCAAGCGTCCTCAGGTGTTTCGAAACATCAGTCCACTGCCAAATATTCAGAATACATCACGCGCAGAACTTGGATTGCCTGAAGGGGTGAAAATAGCCATCAATCAAGGGTCGGGCATGAATGTGGACCGGGGCTTGGAAGAAGCGGTAGAGGCCGTATCACAAATGGAAGGATGGTTGCTGTTACTCGTAGGTAGTGGAGATGCTATCCCTGCGCTTCAAACACTTGTTCAACAAAGGGGTTGGGAAGATAAAGTGAAGTTTGTTGGTCGTGTGCCCTATGAGCAGTTACTGCAATACACAAGTGCCGCGGATGTGGGTTTGAGTCTGGATAAGGATACAAATATCAACTACCGCTATTCTTTGCCGAATAAGCTCTTTGATTACATCCATTGTAATACGCCTGTAGTCACTTCAAAAGTAGTTGAAGTGAAGCGTATAGTTGAAGAATTTGGTATTGGGCGAACGGTTCAGCCTGAGGATATCGAGGCCCTGCAATCGGCTATAGAAGCTGTAGGCGCGGAAGATTACACTACCGCATTAAAAGTGGCGCAGGAAGCGCTAACATGGGAAAAAGAGCAGATTCCGCTCAAGGCATTCTACGGCCAATTTTTATAGAGTGACTGCAAAGCCTGAGCAGTTTGTAGACATCAAAGAAGAGTATCGGTAAAAAGCCTTTAGAAAGACCTGATTTTAAGGACTCTCCCAAGAGCCAATGTGCGGCCTTGAAAGCCCTTTGAAATCCTGATTTCTGAACGGACCTGTAGGCCTTAAAGAGCTTTACGTCTTCATCTATTTTTCCCGCCGCAATAAGGTTGGCGAGTCCATCGACAGCGGCTGTGGTTTTGTCCATAAAATCGGCCCCTGAATCAATACCCATGTGGAAAGCGGGATTGTCTATGTGCGCGATTTTGGCGTGTCTATATTTTAATTCTAGTCCGAAAAGGGTGTCTTCATGTCCGTATTGGACGAGTTG
>CBFHHP010000016.1:34335-36693 GCA_965655745.1 uncultured Schleiferiaceae bacterium | reverse complement strand
GAAGACCTCGCTATGGTGGCCAATTGGATGGACTTTATCAAAAGTGAGCGTTCGTACGACAGCCTAAAGCCGTATCACTATTGTACCATTCTCCACCTAGACTCTATGGACAACCACCAGCACCCGAAGGAAGGAGACATCTGGATGGCTATCGACAAATTCTTAACGGAGATTGAAACTGGGCAGTACAGCGTAGATGAAGGATTCGCGCTCCGCGCCATCGCTCATTTGATCGGTGATGTTCACCAACCCTTGCATTGTGGTCGCGGCACAGATATGGGGGGAAATATGGTACAGGTGAAGTGGTTTTACCGCAAATCCAACCTACACCGCGTTTGGGACAGCGAAATGATTGACTATTGGAAGATGAGCTACACCGAGTACTCAGACTGGGCTATGGCAAAAGTGAAGCAAGATCAAGTAGCGCAATGGCAAAAGGCTACTCTGGAAGATTGGATTCGCGAAAGCGTTGTGGCCCGCGATCAATGTTATGATACCATGGGTGATCCTGAGCGAATGGGGTACCGTTACATCTATGACAATACGGAGTTGTTAAACCAGCGTTTGACACAAGCTGGTGTTCGCTTGGCAGCAGCATTAAATAAAGCCTACGCCGCGCGTTAGACTGCTGTTAACCCTCTTTGGCAACGATTTCGAGCAGATTGACAATTACATCTGTAGCACTTTCCATGTCTTGAAGAGAAACAAATTCGTACGGGCTGTGGAATGCATGTTCACCCGCAAAGATGTTTGGACACGGGAGACCCATGAAACTCAATTTCGAACCGTCGGTCCCACCGCGGATTTTGCTCTTGCGTAACGGTAAACCTGCAGCTTCAATAGCCTTTTCTGCAAATTCGACCACGTGAGGATGCTTGTCCAAAACTTCTTTCATATTGCGGTACTGCTCGCTAATAATTACCTCATAGCTGGTCCGCTTGACCGCCTTTGACGCTTGTTTGGCCAAAGTATTCAATAGTGCCGCGTACGGCTCCAAGTCTTCTGTATCGAAAGACCTCAAAATCATAGTAATACGCACCTCTTCCACCCCACCAGATATCTCATAAGGATGAACGAAACCAGCTTCACCTTTGGTCGATTCTGGCGCCCACTCAGAGCGTGGCAAAGAGCCCAAAAACACACCTGCGGCCTTGAGCGCATTGCCCATTTTTTTATGAGCGTACCCGGGGTGGGTATTGGCACCACGGAAAATAATGGTTGCGCCATCCGCCGAGAACGTCTCGTCTTCTAACGAGCCCTTGGTTGCGCCGTCCATCGTATATCCAAAATCGGCCCCAAGTTTTTCAAGGTCTACATGGTCTGCACCACGTCCAATCTCTTCATCGGGAGTAAATAGGATTTTCATTGCAGCATGCGGTCGGTCCGATTTTAGGAGCAGTTCCGCTGCCGTCATAATTTCCGCTACGCCCGCTTTGTTATCTGCACCCAATAATGTGCTGCCGTCAGAGGTGATGATAGTATGCCCTTTCATTTCTTTTAAGGGACCAAATTGCTTCGGAGTAAGGACAATTCCACCCTTAGGCAGGTGGATCTCTCCGCCGTCATAGTCTTTGTGCAAGGTCGGCACAACTCCTGCGCCGGAATATTCTGGTGAGGTATCCATATGGGCACAAAAACAAACCGCTGGCTTATCCTCCGCACCGGCACTAGCAGGCACGGTTGCATAGACATATCCTTTATCGTCCATGTGCGCATCCTTCACACCCATCTCTAAAAGCTGCTTCACTAGCAATTCGCCCAAGTTTTTCTGCTTGGCAGTAGAAGGAACCGACGGGGAACTAGCATCGCTTTGCGTATCTATTTGAACGTATTGTTTGAATCGATCTAAAAGTGAAGAGTACCTCATAGCCGTTAATTCTGATGTAGGGTTGATGGCGCAAACACAGTGCGCACTATGGTTTCAATAAGTATGCGTAAATCAAGCAATAGCGACCAATGCTCGACGTAGTAAATATCCGCTCGAATTCTCGCTTCAAGCAACTGCTCGTTTGCTGCACTATCGCCCCCTCGTAAACCGCGAGTTTGGGCAAGGCCTGTAAGGCCAGGTTTGGCCCAATGGCGTACTTTGTAACTGCCGATTTTATTAGCGTAGAGAACCCCATCACCCGGTGTGTGTGGACGAGGACCGACTAATGACATTTGACCTAAAAGAACATTTATGAGCTGTGGAAGCTCGTCTACCCCAACCTTTCTCATCCATGATTGCAAGGCATTGCTCGTGCCGTTAGCATTTAATGTGCGCAGCTTGAGCACAGTAAATTTTTTGCCTTCCAATCCTTCACGAGATTGCATGAAAAACGGATTACCCGCCCCGGTCAGCACAAGCGCAAGGGCAAA
>CBFHHP010000016.1:32403-34237 GCA_965655745.1 uncultured Schleiferiaceae bacterium | reverse complement strand
GAGTACGAGAAGCTGTAGGTAGTAGTTGTAGTATTCAGGATTCGAAATGCGTAAATCGTCAAACCGCCACAATCCTATGACCACAAAGAGTGTCAGGAGTAATGCACCGTCTATCAATAGTGTGCCTAATCGAAATATTTGAGAACTCTGATTCTGCATTTTTCTTCGGCCAAAAGATACTTACTTTTACGACGATGAGCACTACCCAAACTCCCATAGTCTATGCAGACGGTATAGGACCAGATCGAGCAGCCTTGTTGGCAGAGGAGTTTGGCATTCGAACTACAGCACAGTTTCTTGAACATTACCCGTTTAGATATGTAGATAAAACGCAATTTTATTCCGTAGCTCAACTGACCGCTGCCCCAGTAGAAGTACAAGTAAAAGGTCAGATCACCAAGATTGAAGAAGTGGGACCACCACGCCAAAAAAGGCTCGTGGCAACTTTTACGGACGGCACTGGATTTATCGAGCTCGTTTGGTTCAAAGGCGCAAAGTGGATCCGTCGCTCCTTGAAGCTGAATACCCCTTTAGTGGTTTTTGGAAAGGTGAATGCATTTAATGGAAAGAAGAGTATCCCCCATCCAGAAATCTCAGCCCCAGCGCTCAGTAGTGAGACCCAATCCGCCCTTGAACCGGTGTACTCTACCACCGATAAGCTCACCAAGAAAGGCTTGAATTCCAAGGGTATAGCTAAAGTGATGAAGGCTTTACTCCGTAAAGAACTGGAGCATATTAAAGATCCTTTCACGACTGAATTTGCCAAGGAACACGGCGTGGTTTCAAAAAAACAAGCCCTGTTTTGGATCCATTTTCCCAGCTCGCGCGAGCACTTGGAGGCGGCCAAAAAGCGAATCAAATTTGAAGAGTTTTTCTTCCTCCAACTCACGCAGCTCAGAAACAAACTGCGAAATAAAAGTGCCATTAAAGGCTACCCTTTTGCAGAAGTAGGTCAAACCTTTTTAAACTTTTACAACAACCACTTACCCTTTGAGCTTACCAGCGCCCAAAAGCGAGTGGTTAAGGAAATACGCGCGGATGTAGCCACAGGAGCACAAATGAACAGGCTGGTTCAGGGAGATGTAGGCTCGGGAAAAACGATTGTTGCATTATTAGCGATGTTGCTTGCTATCGACAACGGCTTTCAGGCGGCGCTTATGGCACCAACGGAAATCCTCGCAACTCAACATTACCAAGGACTTAAGGAGCTCTGTGAACCCGCAGGGATTACTATTGAGCTATTGACAGGTTCTACGAACAAAGCCGATCGTGCTTCGATACACCAGCGCCTGCAAAGCGGCGAACTGCATATTTTAATCGGTACACATGCCTTGATTGAACCTACGGTAAAATTTGCCAATTTAGGATTGGCGGTCATCGATGAACAGCACCGTTTCGGTGTGGCGCAGCGTGCCAAACTGTGGAAAAAAAACGAACATCCACCTCATGTTTTGGTCATGACGGCTACCCCAATCCCTAGAACTCTTGCCCTCAGCCTTTATGGGGATTTAGACATAAGTGTCATCGATGAACTTCCACCGGGTAGAAAGCCAATCACGACGCACCACCTGTATGAAAAGAACAGGCTGAAACTCAACGGCTTCATGCAGCGAGAAATCGCTAAAGGACGCCAAGTGTATATCGTTTTCCCACTCATCGAAGAGAGTGAAAAATTAGACTTAAAGAATCTCCAAGAGGGCTACGAGCAATTGCTTCGGGATTTCCCACGGCCGCAATACCAAATTGCCGTTGTACATGGACGTATGAAACCTGAAGAAAAAGAGGGTGAAATGCAGCGATTTGCCTCAGGTAAAGCGCACATACTCGTCGCGAC
>CBFHHP010000016.1:0-32303 GCA_965655745.1 uncultured Schleiferiaceae bacterium | reverse complement strand
GGACGTATGAAACCTGAAGAAAAAGAGGGTGAAATGCAGCGATTTGCCTCAGGTAAAGCGCACATACTCGTCGCGACAACCGTTATTGAGGTAGGCGTAAATGTCCCAAACGCATCCGTTATGGTCATAGAAAATGCAGAGCGTTTCGGGTTAAGCCAACTGCATCAATTGCGCGGCCGTGTAGGTCGTGGGAGCGAAGAAAGTTTCTGTGTTTTGGTCAGTTCATTCAAACTGAGTAACGACGCTAAAACTCGCTTGGAAACCATGGTGCGTACTCAGGATGGTTTTGAGATTGCTGAAGTTGATATGAACCTCCGTGGACCGGGCGATATGATGGGCACTCGACAAAGTGGTCAGCTTCAATTCAAATTGGCTTCTTTGACCCAAGACGGCAACATCCTGAGCTGGGCGCGAGGTGTCGTGGAACAATTATTGTCCAACGACCCTCAACTAAATGACCAAATTCATGTTCCTATTAAAGAACATTGGAAAGCTTTGTATAAAGACCAATGGGGTTGGAACAGGATTTCGTAATTCATGGTAGACATAGTAAAACGGTTTATGAAGGCACAGCATCTGCTGATGCAACGCAATGGCGGTTATTCGTTCATTCGAGCAAATGTGCTTAAGCTTGTCGCGTCAATTGGCGTGATACTGCTGCTGCTTTTCTTGTTTGACCGCTATGTTATTGACCTTAGCGCTGCGGCAGAATGGGCCACTAATTTCTTTTCACCAGGAGGACTTATTGGGCTCTTCTTTTTGTCTGAAGTAAGCATTGGTTTTATCACACCAGAACTTCTGATCGTTTGGGCGGACGAAACGCTAAAGCCACGATGGATGCTTACCCTGTTGGCAGTACTAAGCTATTTCGCCGGTATCGTCGGTTATTTCATGGGCCAATTCTGGCGTACCCGCGCCCTGGTTCGCAACCTTCTGTTGGACCGCTACACTCAAACTTTCGAACAACTCAACAGGTTTGGGGGACTATTGATTATTCTTGCTGCATTAACACCACTGCCCTATCCTATCGTGAGCCAACTCAGTGGCATGAACAACTATCCGTTCAAAAAATTCGCCTTGCTCACCCTAGTGCGTTTCCTTCGATTTGCCCTTTATGGAGCTTTGCTCTATAATTTGTTCTAAACCCCCGATTTTCGGGCTTTTTATTCTCTTTCAATAGTGTAACTTTGGGACCTATTGAACAACTCAATCCATGAATATTTCTTACCAGTGGTTAAAGCGTTTTCTAGCTGTTGACTTAGATCCAAAACGCGTTGATGAATTACTAACAGACACCGGACTAGAAGTCGAAGGTGTGCATGAAGTAGAGAGCATCAAGGGCGGCTTACGCGGTGTTATCGTAGGTGAAGTATTGACCTGTGAGCAGCATCCAAACGCAGACAGACTTCGCATCACTACAGTAAATATTGGAGAAGAGGAGCCCGTACAAATTGTCTGTGGAGCACCAAATGTTGCGGCGGGCCAAAAGGTTCCAGTAGCCACAGTGGGAACACGCTTGTATCCTGGTGGTGAAGAACTGAAAATTAAGAAGGGTAAAATCCGCGGAGAAGTAAGCTTCGGGATGATCTGCGCAGAAGATGAGCTGGGTCTAGGAAACGACCACGACGGTATTATGGTGCTCGACTCATCGCTCAAACCGGGTACTCCGTGTGCAGAAGTGTTCAATATTGAAAGTGACTTTGTTTTCGAAATTGGCCTAACGCCAAATAGAACTGACGCGATGGGACACATTGGTGTTGCTCGTGACCTTCGTGCTGCCCTGCTTGTTAAGGGCGAGGAAAGTCCAGAGCTTATCGTTCCCAAAGGCACGTATCAAACCGAAGGCAACAACCCTGTTGCGCTAACGATCGAAAGTGATATGTGTCCCTCCTACTACGGCACCTACTTTACAGGAGTACAGGTGAAGGAAAGTCCAGATTGGTTAAAGAATAGCCTTACTGCAATTGGCTTGACGCCAAAAAACAATGTGGTGGATATTACCAATTATGTGTTACACACTTTTGGACACCCGCTTCATGCTTTCGATGCAGAAAAGCTAGGCGGTCAAAAAGTTATCGTTCGCCAGGCCAAACAAGGTGAAAAGATTACCACTCTGGACGATGTTGAGCGTGAACTGAGTGCACATGATTTAGTGATTGCCGACGAGCGTAAACCTGTTTGTGTTGCAGGTGTGCTTGGAGGTGCCGATAGCGGCGTAAGCCATGCCACAACTTCCGTGTATTTGGAAGGTGCTTATTTCGACGCAGTAAGCGTTCGAAAAACTGCGAAACGTCACGGAATCAACAGTGACGCCAGCTATCGCTACGAGCGAGGTGTTGACCCTAACAGTACCGCTGCTGCACATGCTTTTGCTGCCGCTCTAATATGCGAACTGACAGGTGCTACCGCCAGTCTAGCCGACCAGCAAGGCACAACAGACTTTCCTAAACTCGAAATCACCTTTAGCTTCGAAAAGGTATGCAGGTTGATTGGTGTAGAAATGGATATTGAAAAGGCTTCTGATATACTGAGGTCGCTAGATTTTGAAATTATTGGAATTGGCGGAGACCAATGGACAGTGAAGGTACCGACCTATCGCGTAGACGTAACTAGAGATGTAGATATTGCCGAAGAGCTGCTTCGTATCTATGGTTTCAACAATGTTGAGATTCCATCTGGAATGCGTATTAGTGTTGCAAAGCACGATCCACGTCCTGAAAAAATCGAGAAATCGGTCTTAGATCAACTTACTGGTAATGGTTTCTTCGAAATCATGAACAATAGTCTTTCGAAAGGGGCCGATTATGAAACCTTGCAATCCGAAGTCTCAGGCAATCTCATTGAAATGCTTAATCCGTTGAGTCAAGATCTCAATGTGATGAGAAACAACATGCTTTTTGGGGGATTGACGGCTATAGGGTTCAATCAAAAAAGACAACAATCAAACCTGCGCTTCTTCGAACGCGGTAAAACCTACGGAAAAGGTGGGAATGGTTATTTCGAAACATCGGTAATTGACTTGTTCTGTTCGGGCACATCGAATACAGATCACTGGAAAGCCGATGCTTCAGAAAATGATTTCTTCTACATGAAAGGCTTGCTCGAGGCAATGCTCAGTAGATTTGGGTTTAACGCTACGATGACACGCAAAGACCACAGTCTTTATGGCGAATTCTTGAGCATTAAAGTCGGGAAATCCACCATTGGTCACCTCGGCTCTGTACACCCAAAAGTCCTAGGTCACTTTGATGTTAAAGGTACTGTTGCTCACGCCTCGTTGCATTGGGAGCAAGTGGTACAGATTATGATTTCTAATGGTACACAACCTTTCGAAGCATTACCAAAATTCCCAAGCGTTCGTCGTGACCTTGCACTTCTTGTAGATACAGCGACTACGTATGCGGAGCTTGAAGAAACGATTACACAAACTGAGCGTAAACTCTTGAAGAATGTATTCTTGTTTGATGTATACGAAGGCGATAAACTTCCTGCCGGCAAGAAGAGCTA
This sequence comes from uncultured Schleiferiaceae bacterium, assembly GCA_965655745.1. Taxonomy (GTDB): domain Bacteria; phylum Bacteroidota; class Bacteroidia; order Flavobacteriales; family Schleiferiaceae; genus UBA10364. The sequence goes on along the minus strand of CBFHHP010000016.1, from coordinate 28,796 downwards.
TGCCATTGGCTTGACCTTCCAAGATCCTGGAAAGACACTCAACGACAAGGCTGTTGAGAAGAGTGTAGGCAGAATTGTATATCAGTTGAGTGAACGATTAAATGCTCAATTGCGTTAATCGAACATGCTAAAGGTCGCTTGGGCCCCTATTTATCACCATCCTCTACCTGAGAACCATCGCTTTCCGATGGCTAAATACTCGCTGCTGCCTGAACAATTGATTCACGAGGGAACACTTGCTGAGGACGATTTTTTTGCGCCCAGTATGCTAACACCCGAGCAAATCACTCGAACGCATTTTCCTGAGTATTGGAAAGAGCTGGACGAGGGTACCTTAGACCCTAAGGCACAACGCAAAATCGGCTTCCCATTGAGCAAACAGCTCATCGACAGAGAACGTACCATCTGTCGGGGTACTATTGACAATACCGAATTTGCCTTGCAATACGGTTGTTCCATGAACATTGCTGGAGGTACCCACCACGCATTTTACGACCGCGGTGAAGGATTTTGCATCTTAAACGACATCATCATTGGGGCACATCACCTCATTGACAACTACGGATATGAGCGTATATTGGTCGTGGATCTAGATGTGCATCAAGGCAATGGAACTGCAGTACTTGCTGCTGATGATCCGAGAATTTTTACCTTCAGCATGCACGGTGCGAAGAACTATCCCTACCACAAGGAGGAGAGCGACCTTGACCTCCCTCTACCCGACTTTATTAGCGACAAAGCATACCTGAGCTTACTTGATTATCATTTGAAAGATCTATTCGATCGCATCGAACCGCAATTTGTCTTTTTCCAAAGCGGTGTAGATGTGATACGCGGCGATAAGCTCGGAAGAATGGACCTCACATTGGACGGATGTAAGCAGCGTGATCATCTTGTTTTTGAGCTTTGTCACTCAAATGACGTACCCGTTGCTGTCAATATGGGCGGCGGTTACAGCCCTGAGATTCGCCGGATCATAGAGGCACACGCCAACACCTTCAGAACGGCTGCATTCTTTTATACCTAAAAACGGAGCGTCGTCTGTGTAAATCTTACCACGGAAAGGACGAAGAGACGCGCTTTATCTGCGTTACTTTATGGTATGAGACGAATCTTTGCAGCTTTGATGCTCTTGTTTTCCGTAGCGTTAAGTGCGCAGAAATTCGGTGGAATGGAGCCGAACAGATACACTTACATCAGTGCAGGTGCTGCTTATCCTTATGTTGGCGTCAAGATAGGCTACGAAATTCGCCCAAATGTGTTTGTTGAAGCACAAGCACTCACCGACGGTGGAGGGATTTGGAAGGAGAATGTATTCAACGACTGGAGGTCCGTATCTCTGATTAGGGCCCTTTCGCTTGAAAATCTATATTCGGAATTTCGAGCTGGAATGGGCATAGTGCAGAGTGAAGAACGTCTAACAAATCAACGCGCTAACTCCTTTGGGATAGCGCCGCAGGTTGGATTTACATTATTGCTACACCCCAAATGGGCAGCTTCGAGCAGCATTACCTGGCCTTTAAGTCCAGCGAGTAATCTTACGCCTGGTGTCCTATTCAGTATCGAATATAGAGTCGGTCGTTATGAAAAAGAAAACGGCCTCCACTAACTGAGTGAAGGCCGCTTATATAGTTGTTTAGGCGTTCCTTATTTCGAAAGAACTTCGCCCAAAGCGTTGTCGTAAATCGTTTGGTAATCTTCCACAGACCCCCAATCCTCGTCATCAACACGAACGCTTCCTTTGGTAACGTGACCCAATAGGTCAAACGCACATCCGTTCAGCATCATCAGGTCGATAAACTTATCCTTATTCTCTTCACTAACGGTCACAAGGATACGCGAAGCACTCTCGCCAAAGAGTACAGCATCCTTGCGGAACTCAGCAGGAAGCGTGATGTCAAAGCCCAATCCGTTTACCATACCCTTTTCGAGCAAACCGACGAATAGACCGCCTTCGCTCAAATCGTGTGCAGATTTAATCGCTCCTTCACGAATCAACATCTGTACTTGCTTTTGATTCGCAAATTCTTCCTCGAGATCGAAGTGTGGCGCAGAGCTATTTTCTACACCATGAATATTCACCAAATACTGAGATGAAGAGATATCGTCATGATTTATACCGATCATGAAAATCAAATCTCCTTTGTCTTTGTAGCCAAGTGTCGTTACAAATTTCTTGTCTTCAACTACCCCAATCATACCGATGGTGGGTGTAGGGAATACAGGCTCAACAGTATCGCCGATTTGAGTCTGGTTGTAGAAACTAACATTACCCCCTGTAACTGGAGTTTCGAATTTCTCACAAGCTGCACTCATACCCTTTATAGAGCCCACAAACTGCCAGTAGACTTCTGGGTTATATGGGTTACCAAAGTTCAAACAGTTCGTCACTGCTGAAGGAATACCCCCAGAACAGGTAATGTTTCTTGCAGCTTCACTTACAGCCATGGCACACCCTACTTCAGGATCAACATGCACGAATCGTGAATTACAATCTACACTCATGGCCAAGGCCTTATCTGTGCCCTTAATATTTACCACTCCAGCATCCGAAGGTGCGTTGGTACTCATATTGCGTGTACCTACCATACTATCGTACTGCTCGTAGATATATCTCTTTGAAGCAATGTTTGGCAAGGCCACCATCTGCTCGGCGACCGCTTTAAGATCAGCTGGCTCTTCAACTGAAGAAATGTCAAATTTCTTGTACTCCTGGTAGTACGCAGGCTCAGACCATTCTCTGTGGTATACAGGTGCGTCTCCACCAAGTACAGCGCTGTCTGCAGGAATAGTACCCATCAGCTCCTCGCCCCAGTAGTAATTCACTGTACCGCCTTCTGTTACAATACCAATCTCTTCACATTCAAGATCCCACTTGTCGAAAATATCGAGAACCACCTGCTCCTTTCCTTTCTCAACAACCACAAGCATACGCTCTTGGCTCTCTGAGAGAAGGATTTCCCAGGCTTCCATCTTCTGACGCAACGGCACTTTGTCCAACCAAATATCCATGCCGTGCTCGCCAGCAGCAGACATCTCGCAAGATGAACAAGTAATACCTGCTGCACCCATGTCCTGCATACCTACGACAGCATCAGTTTCGGCCAATTCCATAGTCGCCTCGAGCAATAACTTCTCTTGGAACGGATCTCCAACTTGTACTGATGGGATATCCTCTGCACTGTCTTCGTCCAAATCCTTGGACGCAAACGAAGCACCGTGAATACCGTCTTTACCGGTTGCCGATCCAACGATAAATACCGGATTGCCTACACCCGTAGAAGTAGCACTGATCTGCTTGCCTACCTCAACGATACCGGCAGAAAAAGCATTTACCAACGGGTTTTGGTGGTAGCACTCGTCAAAGTATACCTCGCCACCCACGATTGGGATACCGAAGCTGTTTCCGTAATCGCCAATTCCCTTGCTCACGCCTTTTACCAACCACTTTGTGCGGTCTTCAGTTGGTTTACCGAAGCGCAGCGAGTTGAGCTGAGCAATTGGGCGAGCACCCATGGTGAAAATATCGCGGTTGATTCCACCAACTCCAGTTGCTGCACCTTGGTAAGGTTCTACAGCTGAAGGGTGGTTATGACTTTCAATCTTAAAAGCACAAGCCAAGCCATCGCCAATATCTACAAGACCTGCATTTTCTTCACCCGCTTCAACGAGCATGTGTGGGCCCTTTTTAGGGAGCTTTTTTAACCATACAATCGAATTCTTGTACGAGCAGTGCTCACTCCACATCACCCCATAAACAGAGAGTTCTAAGTAGTTCGGTGTGCGGCCAAGAATTTCTTTGATTTTATCAAACTCTTCAGGAAGTAGGCCCATTTCTTTGGCCTGATCTAAAGTGGCAACGGATGTGCTATTCATTGTAATAAAGAATTTGTGCAAATTTACACATTCTAAGACCAACACATTTCATTTCAATGCGCAATCTTTCTCACACTTTTGGCCGTTTTGTTGTTTATAACCTGCTATGGGTTTTTACCCTAACCAGCTGCCAAAATCCTCAAGAGTACGACCTACTCCTGAAGGACTTCAAATTACACAGTCCCGATAATACCATTACTCGCCACGAAGGCTCGGAGTTTTGGATTGCCGTACAAGACGGTAAGATTGCAGAAATCATTGACATCACCCAGCACACTGTCCTGCCCAAAGGGAAAACAGAACTCTCTCTTGAAGGACAACACCTCTACCCTGGGTTTATAGATGCCCACGGCCACCTTTTTGGATATGCGGAAATGTTAACGATGGTCAATTTGGTGGGTGCGCAAAGCAAGGCGGAGTGCCTTGAACGCATTGAGAAATTTATAGAATTGCACCCCAATAATGAGTGGATTATTGGCCGCGGCTGGGACCAAAACGATTGGCCGTTGAAAGAATTTCCTACTTCCGAAGATTTAGCCGCTTTCAGTGGGGTTAAGATCTACTTAACACGAATTGACGGACATGCCGCATGGGTGAATCAAACGGTGCTGGATGCGTTTAACATCGCTAATAAAACAGCCATTGATGGCGGAGCCATTATCGAAGGTGTATTGGTGGATAATGCAGAACAACTGGTAACACTGCCCGAACACAGCTCAAGGTTTTGGAGAAATGCACTCCTACAAGCCCAAGATAGTTTGGTGAAGTACGGGTTGACGGCGATGACCGATGCGGGCTTAAGCACTAAGAAAATCCTCATTCTTGACTCGCTTCAAAACGAAGGCAAGTTTGGATTGGTGGTCAACGCGATGATTTCAAATACCGAAGAAGACTTGTCGTATTTCGAATCTCATGGACCAATTCTTAAAGACCTCCTTCGGGTGAAAAGTGTAAAAGCATATCTCGACGGTGCCCTTGGCTCAAGAGGCGCATTGCTCAGAGCACCCTACCACGATCTCCCGGAACACTATGGATTGCCACTATTAGCACCGAGTGATTTAGACCTTTTAAGAGACCGCTGCTTGCAAAACGACTGGCAACTCTGCGTGCATGCTATCGGCGACAGCGCACACCATGTTTTGTTGGAGAGCTTCAATGAATTGGACCGTGAAAAAGACTTGAGATTTAGAGTGGAGCACGCGCAGATTATGACACCTGAGGACAGCGTATATTACACTCACCCAAATATTGTCGCTTCGGTACAACCAACACATGCAACAAGCGATATGTATTGGGCAGAGGAGCGATTAGGCCACCACAGGATCGGGCACGCATATAGCTACAAGCGCATTCTAAACGCGTCCGGCTTGCTTGCCTTGGGCACAGATTTCCCTATCGAACATATCGACCCATTAAACACCTTCTTTGCCGCGGTAGACAGAACAGATAATCAGCATTGGCCGGAAGGTGGATTCAATGCTGACCAGAAACTAAGTCCCAAAGAGGCCCTTGAAGGCATGACCTTCGGCGCCGCATACAGCGCTTTTGGAGAAGAGCAGTACGGAAGTATCAAAATTGGCCAACGTGCCAACTTCACCGTGTTAAATCAAGACCTCTTTAACAGCGCAGAACGTAATAGGAATAGCTGTAAAGTGATCAAAACAATACTCTCAGGAAAAGTTGTTTTTGAGGTAAAACAGCAAGTGTACAATTGACCTTTTTTAGTATCTTGAAACACACTTAACACGACACTCAAACACCACATTAACATGAACAACCCTACTCGCTTATTTGATTTTCCGAGATACCAGCAAGAGCATTTCCCGTTAGAGGTAATGATGTCTTCTAAAGTTGGAGGAGAATGGAAGAGCTACAGCACAAGTGAATTTATTGACGCCGTAAATCAAGCAGCCCGCGGCCTACTCGAATTGGGCATTAAGCACGGAGATAAGGTAGCATTGATTGCCCACAATAACCGTTGCGAATGGAACATCATGGACCATGCATTATTGCAGATTGGTGCCGTAGATGTACCGATCTACCCAACGATGACTGAAGATGATTACGAATACATTTTCAACCACAGTGAAAGCATCTACTGCTTTGTTTCGAACGACGAACTTTATGATAAGGTGACCAATGTTCTAGACAAGTGTAAGGACATGAAGAAAGTGTATTCTTTCGAGAAATACGAAGGGCGCAATCACTGGTCTGAAGTATTAGCCTTGGGCGAGAGCATGGACCGTCAAGAAGAGATGGAGAAGTTTATGGCCAGCGTGAAGCCTGAAGATTTGGCAACGATCATTTACACCTCTGGTACCACAGGTTTGCCAAAGGGTGTAATGCTGAGCCATGCAAACATCTCTACTACGGTAATTGCAGCTACCCCAAGAATTCCAGGACTGCCGAGAGGTCAAGCGAAAACATTGAGCTTCCTTCCGGTATGTCACAGTTTCGAACGCTTCATTCACTACTTATATATGTACAATGGGGCTTCTATCTACTTCGCAGAAGCTCTGGATACGCTCAAAGCGGATCTCAACATGGTTCAGCCTACGATCTTCACAGCAGTACCGCGCCTACTCGAGAAGTTCTTTGACGGTATTGTTGCGAACGGCACTTCAGCAGGTGGCGTGAAAGCTAGAATCTTTGAGTGGGCCGTATCCCTTGCACTAAAATGGGAGCCTGAGCATGCGAATGGAGCATTCTACCACTGGAAGTTGGGCATCGCAGATAAACTAGTATTCAGTAAAGTACGTGCTGCACTTGGAATGAGCAATATTGCAGCCATCGCGTGTGGTTCTGCTGCATTACAACCAAGGCTACTGCGTTTCTTCTCAGGAATGGGTGCACCTATCCTTGAAGGGTACGGTCTTACTGAAACAGCGCCTGTAATTTCCGTGAACACTACGGCTGAGCCGGGTATGATTCGAGTAGGATACGTTGGAAAATGTATCGCCGGTGTAGAAGCGAAGATTGCTGATGATGGTGAAATCCTTGCAAAAGGACCAAACATCATGATGGGCTATTACAAACAACCCGAACTCACTGCAGAGGTAATGACGGACGGCTGGTTCCATACTGGTGATATTGGTGTTATCGAAGATGGATTCATTAAGATTACCGATCGTAAGAAAGAGATGTTCAAAACATCTGCAGGTAAATACATTGCCCCGCAGTTAATTGAAAACGAACTAAAAGCATCGCACCTCATTGCACAAAGTATGGTCGTAGGTGAAGGCCGCAACTTCCCTTCAGCAATTTGTATCCTCAACGAGGACGGCGTAAAAGAGTGGTGTTCTCGTCACAATATCGCCTACACAGACTTCGATACCATGTCTAAAGACCAGCGCGTTATCGACCGTGTATGGCAAGATGTAGAGAAGGCTAATGCCAACTTCGGTCAATGGGAGAAGGTTAAGAAAATCATCATTGATACCGATGAGTTTACTGTAGAAAACGGCTGTCTTACACCAACCTTTAAGGTGAAGCGTAAGCCTATTCTAGCAAAATACACAGACCAAATTAACGCCATCTACCCGTCATAAACCGACGATTAATCGCATAATAAACCGCGCCTTAAGGCGCGGTTTTTTTTATCCCAAACCTTTCGACTTCCTTGCCATTCAAAAATGTTGGGTACAAAAAAACCCACTCCTACTGGAGTGGGCTCAAAAAATCTTTACACCGCTTAAGTAAAGCTTATAGAGCAGCTACGTGCTTTGCTAAGCTAGACTTCAAGTTTGAAGCTTTCTTCTTGTGAATAATGTTGCGCTTTGCCAACTTATCCAACATAGAAGCTACGCGCGGTAGCATTTCTGCTGCCTCACCTGCATCAGTGGTGCCGCGAAGTTTTCTCACAGCGTTACGTGTCGTTTTGTGGTAGTAACGATTGTGAGCAGCCTTTCTGGCTGTTTGTCGAATTCTCTTTAAAGCAGACTTATGATTTGCCATGTCTTTAATTTTAATTTTAATTGTGACCCGTACGGGAATCGAACCCGTGTTTCCGCCGTGAAAGGGCGGCGTCCTGGACCGCTAGACGAACGGGCCAAAATGTTCCAGAACATTCCCCTCTTTTGTTTGGGGAGTGCAAATGTAACAAGGTTTTTGAGTTCTACAACACCTCTTCTTAAAAAATCGAACTTTTTTTGTCCTAGTAGGCCTTTGCAAATACTACCCTTTGCGTACTTGGTTTGCCCGTAAGAATACACTTCCCTTCCTCTTGCTTGTTATTCAATGGAATACAACGGATGGTCGCCTTGGTTAAATCTTTGATTTTGTCTTCTGTTTCAGTCGTTCCGTCCCAGTGTGCGTAAACGAATCCTGGGTTTCCTTTCATCAATGCTTTAAATTCTTCCCAAGTATCAGCCGTTTGACTGTTTTCTTCTCTGAAGGATAGCGCCTTTTCAAAAAGCGAAGCCTGGATTTCATCAAGCAAGGCCGGGATCGCTGTGGCTACCTCATCCTGCTGCATAAACTGCTTAGTCAACGTGTCGCGACGTGCTACCTCAACAGAACCTTTCTCAAGGTCTTTTGGTCCGATAGCGATCCTTACAGGTACACCCTGTAGCTCGTACTGATTGAATTTCCAACCCGGCTTGTGCGTATCTCTATTATCAAACTTCACCGTTACACCCGCAGCACGCAGATCTTTCATGAGACCTTCAGCCACTTCTGAAATAGCATCTAATTGCTCTTGCCCCTTGTAAATAGGTACAATCACTACTTGATATGGAGCCAATTTTGGAGGCAACACCAAGCCATTATCATCACTGTGTGTCATAATCAAAGCACCCATCAATCGAGTACTAACACCCCATGACGTGGCCCATACGTATTCCTGCGTACCTTCTTTGGTTTGGAACTTTACATCAAATGCTTTCGCGAAATTTTGACCTAAGAAGTGTGAAGTACCTGCTTGTAATGCTTTACCATCTTGCATCAAGGCCTCAATACAATACGTTTCTAAAGCGCCGGCAAATCGTTCGCCCTCAGTTTTTAGACCGCGTAAAACTGGAATTGCCATGACTTCCTCCACAAATGTTGCATAAACATCAAGCATTGTTTCAGCCTCCTGGATAGCTTCTTCCTTGGTCGCGTGCGCTGTATGGCCTTCTTGCCACAAAAACTCGGCTGTACGCAAGAACAAACGCGTTCTCATCTCCCAACGAACTACATTGGCCCACTGGTTCACGAGAATAGGTAAGTCGCGGTAGCTCTGAATCCAATCCTTATAAGTGTCCCAAATAATGGTTTCTGAAGTAGGACGTACAATCAATTCTTCTTCCAACTTCGCTGCAGGATCTACAACTACACCACCTCCGTTTGGATCGTCTTTTAGGCGGTAATGTGTTACCACAGCACATTCTTTCGCAAAACCGTCAACATGAGAGGCTTCCTTCGAGAAATAAGACTTCGGGATGAACAAGGGGAAATAGGCATTCATATGGCCTGTTTCTTTGAAGCGACGATCAAGGTCCGCTTGAATGCTTTCCCAAATTGCAAAACCGTAAGGCTTGATTACCATAGATCCGCGCACACCTGAATTCTGCGCCAAATCGGCCTTGACGACCAATTCATTGTACCATTTAGAGTAATCCTGCTCACGCGTGGTTAAATGCTTTCCCATTGTATTAGAGTTGGTATGACTTTTGTAAATTGTAAACTGAATGGCAAACTTACTGAAGTTATGAGGAAAGGCGTGTTTTTATTGGCGATTAGTTATGCACTATTGGTGAGCTGCAGCAGTGCAGTTTCCTTGGCGGATAATTATACAGAAGATGAAAACTACTACGACCCTACTCTACCCTCGCCACAGTTTGCCCGCACCGCTCTAACCTTGCCACAAGGTTATTCTGAAGAAGAATTAGACGATATCTGGACAAATTCAACGGAAGTTGTAACTCCAGATAATAGCAGCCGAGGAAATATCTGGTGGAACAACACACCCTCTTCAGGCTGGTCTAATACAGGGTTCAACTCTTTCAATCGTCCTGGTAGTTCGTTCTCTTTTTTTGGAGGCATGGGTCCTATGTTCAACCCATGGTCGCCGTGGAACAACCCTGCCTGGGTCTCGAACAATGGCTGGGGCATTGGCAACACCTATGGATCCGGTTACGGCTGGAACAACGGTTGGAATAACGGATGGGGTTGGCACGATCCATACGGCTGGAACAACGGATGGAATAACGGGTGGGGCTACGGCTATGATCCCTACGGATATGGATACAACCCCTACGGCTGGAACAATGGTTGGGGCTGGAACAACGGTTGGAACAACAATTTTTGGTCCCAAACAGGCGGAAATAGCTCTGGCACAGGGACAACCAGCACAACAACGACCGGTTCTACTACTCGAACTAACTACGGCAATCGTAGACCATCAAAATACACTTCTACTCGAGGTGCTGGAGTGAGCAGTGGTCGCACCACTGGCACTACTAGCGGCACCACTTCTAGTGCAGGATGGCGTGGAATTATTGAAGCCGCAAACGGTCTTCAACAAGAAGCTGCAGCGCAGCAAAACGTCCGCTCATCGGTACAATCTACCACGGGCAGCTCTTCTTCAAAGAACAACACTTCACGTTCCTACACGCGTCCAACGGAACGTTCCACTCGAACGTACGAGCGAAGCAACACCAGATCGTACAACTCAACCCCGTCTAGATCCTACGACAACAGCAGAAGTACATCGCCTTCTCCTTCAAGCAGCACACGTTCACAGAGTTCGAACAGCAGTAGCGGCAGAAGAAGATGATCAAAAAGCTAAGTGCTATCTTTTTATGTATTGCGCTACATCTAACCTCTAGTGCTCAGGACCTCGACTACTTTGCAGAGCTTAACGCCCCCTTAAGTTTCGGGGATAGCAGGTTTACTGCTTTAGCTGGAAACATGGTTGGAATGAGTGGTTCATTGACTGCACTGGCCCTTAATCCTGCCACTGTTGGACTGTATCGGCAGGATGCGTTTTCTGCAAGTGGCAATATTTTCAACTCGCGCAACCGCAGTACCAGCGGCGGAACCCTCGGTAATTCTAGCAACTTGAATGTGGGTAATATCGGCTTTGTCGCCCGTGACCCAAATAATGGTTGGCATGTGTTCTTCTCATACAATACAGACCAACTTTACCGCGGAAGACTGCGCAATAACGAGGCAAACGGAGGCTCTATCCTGTCGCAATTCATTAATAACGCCGCAGGAACTCCCCCGGAATATTTGCCAGAGTTAGGTCCCTATGAGGATATGATGTACCATAGTTATGCCGTCGATTATAACCCAAACACAGGCAACTACTTCGCGCCAGCCAATCTATTTGATGTCAATACCAAGCACCTGTATTTTAGACAAGGTATGCGCAATCGTTGGACATTAGGCACCGGAAAAGGACTGACCCAAAGGTTTTATGTCGGAGCTTCTTTAAGTTTTGTCCACACGTTTGAAACCGTAGAGATTACGCATGAAGAATCCTTTAACGAAACCAATGACCTGACCGACTTCACCATGGAAGAATGGTGGAACAATAGCGCGGTTGGAATTACTGGAAATGTAGGATTTTATTACCGTCCTGTGCAGTCTCTGCGCATTGCTGCTGCCTTCGAACTACCAAGCGTTTACGGGTTCAATCAAGATTGGGAAACTAAGTTCAGGGCTGATCGACCTTCTATCTCTGCCAGTGGAATGACCGCCGAAGGCTATGGGGAGATGTATCAATGGTCCATGATGACTGCACCAAAGCTACGCGGTGGAATAACGCTCGTTGGTGGCCGGACGGGACTGTTAACCGTAAATTACACCTACGCGCCAACTGCTGCTGGGAGAATGTTTTCGAGAAATGAACGCTATTTAAACGAATCTATTGACTCACTCCTCGCACCGGTACATCAGATAGGCACAGCGGGTGAGCTGCGTTTTGGACTTCTAACCCTTCAAGCAGGGGTGACCTATGTTTCGAGTGCTCAAGAGCAGTTAGGAAGCCACCTTCAGATTGGTGGTGGTATGAGCATAAAATCGGACCAAACAACCTATAATGTTAGCTTTGGAAGCATTGTTCGAAACAAGCAATATTTCATGTATAGTGCCGATTTCACTAACCCGGTGGACTACTCAAATACACTTTCTGTTCTAAGTACCGGGGTTACCTTTAAATTCTAGACGATTTTTAGTCGTTTTGGCTTAATTTGCAAAAGCCTAAACCCATTGTACTGTTAGCCGTTATTTTAGCGGTATAACCATTTAACTTTCATAGAACAGCATTATGCAAAAGTTTTGGACGCTTCTACTAGCATTAACCATCACCTTCTCTGGCTTCAGCCAACGTAAATCGAAAGACGACGCACCAGCGTGGACAACAGCGAACACCAGCGCTTTCAAATTTAGAGACATTGGTCCTGCTACGACTTCAGGTCGTATTGCAGATCTAGCTGTGAACCCGGAGAACAAGGCAGAGATGTATCTAGCCCTAGCTTCTGGGGGTGTATGGAAAACCTCGAACAATGGAACTACTTGGCAACCCATTTTTGAGCATGAAAATTCCTACAGTACAGGTTGCATAGAGATTGATCCGAACAATACAAATACCATTTGGGTAGGAACCGGTGAAAACAACAATCAACGCTCTGTAGCCTACGGTGACGGGGTATATGTGAGTCGCGACGGTGGAAAATCGTGGACAAACACAGGTCTAGAAAGTAGCGAGCACATTGGTATGATTGCCATTGACCCGAGAAATTCAGACCACGTATATGTTGCTGCATATGGACCGCTTTGGAACAAGGGCGGTGAACGAGGTATCTATGAGACTACGGATGGCGGAAAAAATTGGACCCGAATTTTAGAAGTGAGTGAACACACTGGATTTAATGAAATCCATATGGATCCACGTGACCCGGATGTGATGTATGCAACTGCTCATCAGAGGAGACGTCACGTATACACGCACCTAAGTGGTGGCCCTGAAAGCGCCATGTATAAGAGTACAGACGGCGGTAAGCATTGGGATAAAGTAGGCGGTGGCTTCCCTGGAGGCGATGTTGGACGTATCGGTATGGACATCAGCCCTGCGAACCCAGATGTACTATATGCAACTGTTGAAGGTCATGGTATGTACAAGAGCAGGGATCGCGGTGAGAGCTGGAGCAAGCAGAGCGGTCACGAGACCAGCGGTAACTACTATGTCGAGCTTATCGCACACCCAACGCGTGTAAATACGGTTTACAGCATGGATACTTACGCTCACGTTAGTATTGACGGGGGGAAAAGCTTCAATCGAATTCCTAAAAAAGACAAACACGTAGATAACCACTGCTTGTGGATTGATCCCGCAAACACCAAGCACATGATTATCGGTACAGATGGTGGTTTGTACGAGACGTGGGACGAAATGGGCAGCTGGAATTGGCGTGCGAATCTTCCTACGATCCAATTCTATCGCGTAGCCGTAGATAACGACTGGCCGTTCTACAATGTGTACGGTGGTACGCAAGACAACAACTCATTGGGTGGCCCTTCGCAAACAATCAACCGCAGAGGAATTATTAATAGCGACTGGATTGTGACCAATGGTGGTGATGGTTTTGAAAGCGCCACTGACCCTGAAGATCCAAACATCGTCTATGCACAAGCTCAATACGGTTGGTTGGTTCGATTCAACAAGCAAACCGGCGAGAAAACGCCAATCCAGCCCCAACCTCGCTATAAAGAGGCCGCCTACCGCTGGAATTGGGATGCACCACTTATTGCGAGTAAGCACCAAAAGAAGACCCTGTACTTTGCTGCAAACAAAGTATTTAAATCAAACGACCGCGGTGGAAGCTGGGAAGTGATTTCAGGAGATTTGTCGCGTCAATTGGACCGTAATACCCTCCCTATCATGGACCGTTACTGGGGCCCAGATGCGATTGCACTCCACAAGAGTACGTCCATTTATGGCAATATCGTAACACTTCGTGAGCATCCAAATAATCCTGGAGAGCTTTGGGCAGGTACCGATGACGGTCTGGTGTGGAAGACAAGCGACGACGGAAAAAATTGGTCGAGCATTAAGAATTTCACTGAATTGCCGAAAACCAAAGTAGGCTCACTAAGCCTTCCATTAGTGTACGTTCAAGACCTTTTATTGTCTGCACACAAAGAAAATGTTGTGTATGCCGTATTCAACAACCACAAAAACGGTGATTTCAAGCCATACATCTACAAGAGTACCAACGGCGGTAAAAACTGGGCAAGCATTGCCAGTGATCTACCAGAGCGCGGTACAGTGTATTCATTGGTTGAAGATCCCATAAATCCTAACCTTCTCTTTGCAGGAACAGAATTCGGTATGTTCTTCACGCTTGATGGAGGTGAACACTGGGCGCAATTAAAAGGCGGACTTCCGACCATTGCTGTGAAGGATATCGCCATACAAGAGCGCGCTAACGATTTGGTTATTGCAACCTTCGGGCGTGGCTTCTATGTATTGGATAATTATTCACCGTTGCGTGAGTTGGAGTATGTACTCGACCAAGACGCTGCGTTCTTCTCAACAAAGCCTGGACTGCTTTTCCAAAGAGCGAACGTAGGTGGAATTGACTACAAAGGAAGCCAGCACTACCGCTCAAAGAACCCTCCAATGGGTGTGACCTTCCAGTTACACATTGCAGACGGTGCTGCACGCGTCAAAGATGAGCGCCCAGAAGAGAACAAAGAACTGCCCCACTACCCGACTATGGATCAGCTTCGCGCTGAAGATTGGGAGGAAATTCCGTACTTACTGTTTGTCGTGAAAGACGAAAATGGTACAGAGGTAGCTCGATTCACTCGCGGCGATTTCAAAGGCATACAACGCTTTACATGGAACGCTAAATACAGCAGTAAAGCAAATATTAACACAAACGGGGAACCAAAAACCAACCCAGGCACTACCACCTTCGTTAAGCCTGGAACATACAGCATTTCTGTACTGCGCTCAACGAATGGACAGCTTGAAGAATTGGTCTCAGGACACACTTTTGAAGTGAATCACCTGTACAACTATGAGGAAATTGACTATGCGTTCAATGCAGAAGTTGATGCCGTATATGCTGCTGCGAACCGCATTGACAGCGAATACAAGGAACTTAAAGACGAACTGAGCCAGTTGAGTGCCGGATTCAGAAACACCGTTGGCGCTTCTGTGGAGGACCTTTCGGCGGCAAGAGCTGTAGATATGCAGTTGAAAGAGTTGAGCTTGTTGCTAAACGGGGATCCATCACGTACTAAACGTGAAATGGAAACTGTACCGTCTCTCGGAGATGTAGTGGGTATTCTTGCGTGGGGTGCTTGGAACCACCGCGGTGCACCAACAGGTTCTATGAAAAACATGATGGAAGATGCTAAGGCTATGATGAAAGACGCACAAGCAGCCCTTGATGCTATTGAGGAAGCCATCGACCAACTAGAAGAAAAAGCAAATGCTCAAGGGGTTCCTTATTGGGACTAATTGATGTAACTTTGCGCCCCTAAAATTGAGTAGGAATTATGTCTAACAAGATTGACGAAGCATTGATCGAAGCCATTGGCGATGCACACGAGAGTTTTTCGGCAACGACGCCGTTAAGAGCTGATGCATTCGACAAATCGGACGAAGAGAAAATTGCCATCATCACTGAACATGTGAAAGGTATCCTAGAGACACTGGGCATGGATTTAGAAGATGATAGCCTGAAAGGCACTCCGAAGCGCGTAGCCAAACTCTACGTGAACGAGGCCTTCGGTGGATTGAATCCAAAGCGTGAGCCGAGCATGAGCACGTTTGAGAATTCATACCGCTACGACGAAATGCTCGTTGAAAAGAACATTGTACTTTATTCCACCTGTGAGCACCATTTGTTGCCGATTGTGGGCCGCGCACATGTGGCCTACATCTCGAATGGAAAAGTGGTTGGCCTCAGCAAGATGAATCGCATCGTAGACTATTATGCCAAGCGTCCTCAAGTTCAAGAGCGACTTACACGTCAGGTAGTTCAAGCACTTCAAGAAGTATTGGGTACCAAAGATGTGGCGTGTGTGATTGATGCGAAACACCTCTGTGTGAACTCACGCGGTATTAGAGATATTGAAAGCTCAACTGTAACTGCTGAATTTGGCGGCGTTTTCCAAGAAGAAGCCAAAAAGAAAGAATTCCTCGACTACATAAATTTAAAGACCGATTTCGGCGCATAATGAACCCATTGTACAGCACGTATCCCGTTCATATTGAAAACAGCCTCACTGGCGCCAAGGAGCAGCTCGTTCCTGTCAGTGAAGGGCGTATTGGGATGTATGTCTGTGGACCAACAGTATATTCTGATGTTCACCTAGGGAATGCACGAACCTTTACCTCGTTCGATTTCATTTTTAGATATCTGAGCCATTTAGGATACAAGGTTCGTTACGTGCGTAACATTACGGATGCAGGTCATTTGGAGAACGATGCCGACGAGGGTGAGGATAAGATTGCTAAGAAGGCACGTCTGGAGCAATTAGAGCCTATGGAAATCGTTCAGCGTTACACTGTTGATTTTCACAAGGTCATGGATCGCCTTGGCGCACTACCTCCTTCCATTGAGCCTACAGCTACTGGACACATTGTTGAGCAAATAGAAATGACTCAAGCCATCATTGATAAGGGCTGGGCCTATGAAAGCAATGGGTCGGTCTATTTCGATGTGGATGCCTACAACCGCGATGGTGGGGATTACGGCATTCTTTCTGGCCGTAAGATGGATGAACTTCAAAGCGGTTCCCGTGCACTAGACGGACAAGAAGAAAAACGCAATCCAGCAGATTTCGCACTTTGGAAAAAGGCATCTCCTGCACACATCATGCGTTGGCCTTCGCCGTGGAGTGTCGGTTTTCCTGGATGGCACCTTGAGTGTTCTGCCATGAGTACCAAATACCTCGGTGAAGAGTTTGATATTCACGGCGGTGGAATGGATTTGAAATTTCCGCACCACGAATGTGAAATCGCACAAAACACTGCTACCAGCGGTAAGAAAGGGGCGAAATATTGGCTTCATGCAAACATGCTTACCTTAAACGGAAAGCGCATGAGTAAGAGTACAGGGAATACCATTTTACCTAGAGAATTATTCAGCGGAAACAACCCATTACTTGCCAAAGGGTTCCGCCCTTCTGTGGTTCGCTTTTTCATGATGCAAGCACATTACAGCAGTGTACTCGATTTCTCTAACGAAGCACTTTTAGCGGCTGAAAAGGGTCACGACAAACTACTAGCTGCTTGGAGCAAACTGCAAGGATTAGAAGCTTCCAGTAGTGGGGATTTCGATCTACAAGCCTGGATAGAGAAATGTTACCAAAGCCTCAGCGATAACTTTAATAGTCCTATCCTTATTGCACATCTTTTTGAGGCCATCAAACTCATCAACCAAAACGAAGGGAGCATCGCATTGAGCGCATCAGAGCTTAGCGTCTTTAAAGAGAAGATGAATGCCTTTGTATTTGACATTCTCGGTCTTCAAATGGAAGAAGGAGGATCAGCGCACGGTGAAGCCCTAGATAAAGCCATGGATTTGGTGATTGAACTACGTGCTAAAGCGCGCGAGAACAAAGATTGGGGAACTGCTGATTTAATTCGTGATCAATTGTCTGCTGCCGGAATTAAACTAAAAGACGGTGCCGAAGGCACATCGTACGAAATCTAGGATTGAAATTACTCCAATACATATTGGGATGGCCGCTAATACTCATTCTTTGGGTTTACAGAAATCTCATATCACCATTAACCGCACCGGCCTGCCGCTATAATCCAACCTGCAGCGCTTACGCCAAAGAAGCCGTGAAACTTCACGGTCCATTTAAAGGCTTCGCTTTGACCGTAAAACGCGTTGCTTCATGCCATCCTTGGGGTGAACACGGTTGGGATCCTGTTCCTGGAAGTGAATTAGAACAACAACTGAAAAACAAAGACCTCTAATTATGAAAAGACTTTTCATTTTCCTTGCGGTTAGCAGTGCATTCATCGCATGCAATCACCCTGAAGAAGCAGATGCTTCAAGCGGTGCTACTTGGGTAAGCGAACTCAATTACGCCGGTGAAGACCATTTTTACGGGATGCGCCAACTTACCGATGGTGGTGATAATGCGGAAGCTTACTTCAGCTTTGACGGTACAATGCTCACTTTTCAGAGCAATGCTGAAAAATGGGGAAATGAGTGTGACCAGATCTATGCTTTCAACTGGGACACAGACACCATATTGGAAAACGAACCGCCAATGATTTCGAATGGATTGGGACGTACTACGTGTGCGTACTTCCTACCCGGCGACACGACAATTCTTTACGCTTCAACCTTCACAGGAGATAGTGTATGTCCTGAGGTACCTGAAAGAGGTGCAGGCGGCGCTTATGTTTGGCCGATTTACGAAGAATTCGATATCTATGTAAGTGATTTGGAAGGCAACCTCATCGACACCTTGATCAGTGGACCTGGTTACGATGCTGAGGCTACGGTAAGTCCAGACGGTAAGCACATCGTATTTACATCGACACGTTCAGGCGATTTAGAATTATACGTTTGCGATATTGACGGGTCAAACATCAAGCAAGTAACCACAGGATTGGGGTATGACGGCGGTGCATTCTTTAGCCCTGATTCAAAGAAATTGGTTTTTAGAAGCTCGCGTCCGCAAACGGAAGAAGAGATTACGAAATACAAGGGTTTGTTGGAACAAGGATTGGTCGAACCGACCAATATGGAAATCTACACGTGTAACATTGACGGCTCAGACCTGAAGCAAATTACCTCGCTAGGACAAGCGAACTGGGCACCGTATTACCATCCAAGCGGCGAAAAGATTGTGTTTTCATCGAATCACCACAGTGAACGTGGCTTCCCGTTCAACCTATTTATGATAGATACAGACGGCACCAATTTGCAGCAAATTTCATTTGATAAAGCATTTGATTCTTTCCCGATGTTCTCGCCTGACGGTAAAAAATTAGTTTTTGCTTCGAACAGAAACAACGGCGGAGGAAGAGCAACCAATCTGTTTATTGTAGATTGGAAGGAATAAATGAATACTATGATCGCCACCATTCTTTGGGACTTTCCTAACCACATCCCTATCGCTGGATTTCAATTGAGGTTCTACTCCTTGATGTTTATCATTTCTTTTGTCCTAGGACAATATGGGATGCAATACATCTTCAAGAAGGAAAATGTCAATCCGAAGTTGATGGACAGCCTCGTTTATTGGATGGTTGGAGCTACCATTGTTGGTGCACGATTAGGCCACGTCTTCTTTTACGATTGGGGGTACTACAAGAACCACATTGGAGAGATCCTTATGGTTTGGAAAGGAGGCCTTGCCTCTCATGGGGCTGCCATTTCTATCGTCCTAGCCATGTATTGGTGGTCAACACGTATCGCAAAGAAGCATACGCTTTGGACCATGGACCGTATTGTCATCGTAGTAGCGCTCGCAGGCGGTTTTATTCGCATGGGAAACTGGTTCAACAGTGAGATTTACGGAGCACCTGCAAACAGCGCTGTAGAAACTGTATTTGTCGAAGCTGGAAGAGCTTCGATTGTACGAGGTTACGGCGGCAATCTTGAATCGGTGAATTTTGAAAGTACAGAAGAGGTTTTTGAAACCGATTCACTTAACTATCCTGTGCTCAAAGCTCAACTGCGCTTCTTCAATCTAAACGATGCCCAATCTGAAGAGTATACCAATACCTACTTGGGCAGGATTTTAACGGCCTCTTCGAAAGACAATAGCAACCTGCTGCCCTACCCAAGCGCCACAGTACAAGGATTCTCGGACGCGAATGGAAGCTATGCAGAAATCAAAGTACTCGGTGTTCCGCGTTACCCAACCCAGCTTTTTGAGGCAGGAGCGTATTGGATCATTTTCGTTTTGTTGGCCTTGCTGTATTTAAAGACAGGTGTTGGACAGCGACGCGGCTTCCTCTTCGGTACATTCCTAATAGCAGTCTTTGGTTTCCGATTCTTCATAGAATTCTACAAAGAGATTCAAGTTGGATTTGAAAATTCAATGTCCCTTAATATGGGCCAATGGTTAAGCATCCCGTTGGTACTTTCAGGACTTTATTTGATGCTTACGTCTAAAGAACAAAACTCATGAATGCAATGCGCAAATACGCAGTCTGGATCGTAGCACTCGGTCTTGCTGCATTTATTATCCCAGGTGTTATCGGCGGGATTGGAAAAATCGGATCATCCTCACAGCCTACGGTAAAGCCTCAGGCCAGCGAACCTTATGAACCGCCGTTCCGTCAGGATGGAACTATCTATGCGGTTAATGACAAAGATACAGTGGCTACTTTCCGTGGTGAATACGCAAAGACGCCAGAAAGCATTGAAATTGGTATGATGTACCGCCGTTCGGTAAGTCCTGATATGGCCATGCTATTCTTTATGGACGGTGGTGATCGTCCTCGCAGTTTCTGGATGAAGAATACATTGGTGAGCCTTGATATCATTTACATCAACACCAATAACGAAGTTGTAAGCATCCAAGCCAATGCTCAACCGCTGAATACTACTAGTCTCCCGAGTGAGGCACCTGCTTCCTATGTACTCGAAGTATTGGGTGGTACAGCAGCTACCTGGGGCATTGAAAAAGGAACAATAATTACCTGGTCAGATAATTAAACGTTGACTTCTGCGGCCAACTTTATTTGTTTATCTTTGCCGCTTATAACATTACAAACATCTAAATGTGATTTTGGTATGTACCTAACAAAAGAAAAAAAAGCAGAAATCTTCGCTGAATTCGGAGCATCTACAACAGACACCGGATCTGCAGAAGGGCAGATTGCATTGTTCAGCTTCCGCATCAACCACTTGACAGAGCACTTGAAGCAGAACAGAAAAGACCACAATACAGAGCGTTCGTTGATCGCTCTTGTAGGTAAGAGAAGAAAACTCCTAAACTACTTGAAGAAAACAGACATCACACGTTACCGTGCGATTGTTGAGAAACTAGGTTTGAGAAAATAATTTCAAACTAGCGGATACACAGAAAGGCAATTTTTACAATTGCCTTTTTGCGTATAAAAAAGTATCTATTTACACTATATATGATTCCTAAAGCAATTATCGAAACCATTACTCTTCCAGACGGCAGAGAGATCACTCTTGAAACTGGCAAATTGGCCAAGCAAGCAGATGGCTCTGTTGTTGTAAAGTGTGGTGGTACAATGCTGTTAGCCACTGTTGTGTCTAGCAAAGAAGCGAAAGACGGCGTAGACTTTCTTCCGCTTACGGTAGATTACCGTGAAAAATTTGCGGCCAATGGTCGCGTACCTGGAGGCTTCCTCAAAAGAGAAGGTCGCCCATCAGACAACGAAATCTTGACGATGAGATTGATCGACCGCGTATTGCGTCCTTTGTTCCCAAAGGATTACCACGCTGAGATTCAATTGATGATCCAAATGATTTCTTACGATCCTGAAGTTGAAGCTACTTCGCTTACGGGTCTAGCTGCATCTGCAGCAATCGCAGTTAGTGACCTTCCATTCGACGGCCCTATTTCAGAGGTTCGCGTTGGACGCATTAACGGAGAGCACATCATCAACCCTACCCCAGCTCAAATCGAAGAACTAGAAGTCGATATGGTTATCGGTGCTTCGAAAGACAGCGTAGTTATGGTTGAGGGTGAAATGCAAGAAATTTCAGAAGAAGAAATGGTTGAAGCGATCAAGTTCGCTCACGATGCCATCAAGGTACAGATTGAAGCGCAAGAGCGTTTAGCTGCACAAGTTCCTGCTTCTCACAATAAGCGTGAGTACAGCCACGAAGTACACAGCGACGAAGTTCGTGAAGATGTAATGGCTGCTACCTACGACAAGGTATACGAAGTTGCTAAGAGCGGATTGCCGAAGCACGAGCGTTCAGCTGGATTCAAAGCAGTATTGAACGAATACCTCGAAGGTAAAGACGAAGCTTGGTTGGAAGAGAACACTGGTTTTGCAAAGCGTTACTTCCACGATGTGGAGTACAAAGCAATGCGTACGATGGTGTTGAACGACGGTCAACGTTTGGACGGTCGCGATACCACTGAAGTTCGTCCTATTTGGTCAGAAATTGACTACTTGCCAGGTGCACACGGATCAGCCGTGTTTACTCGTGGGGAAACTCAGTCATTGACCACAGTTACTTTGGGTACTTCTTTGGATGCAAACAGAATTGACGATGCTACATTTACCGGCGAAGAGAAATTCTACTTGCACTACAACTTCCCTCCGTTCTCAACTGGTGAGGCTCGCCCTATTCGTGGTGTAAGCCGTCGCGAAGTTGGTCACGGTAACCTTGCACAGCGCGCGTTGTACCAAATGGTACATCCAGATAATCCGTACACCATCCGTGTAGTAAGTGATATCCTAGAATCAAACGGTTCGTCTTCGATGGCAACAGTTTGTGCAGGAACACTAGCATTGATGGACGCGGGTATTAAGCTAACTCGTCCTGTGAGTGGTATTGCCATGGGTCTTATCTCTGACGGTGAGAA
The DNA here is from genome assembly GCA_965655745.1 of uncultured Schleiferiaceae bacterium. Lineage (GTDB taxonomy): Bacteria > Bacteroidota > Bacteroidia > Flavobacteriales > Schleiferiaceae > UBA10364. Next base: position 6,425 of record CBFHHP010000016.1, on the reverse strand, counting down.
CTATGCTGTACTTTCTGACATCTTGGGTGATGAAGATCACTTGGGTGATATGGACTTCAAAGTAACCGGTACTGAGAAAGGTATTACTGCTTGTCAGATGGATATCAAAATCAAAGGTTTGAGCTATGAAATCTTGGTGAACGCTTTGAAGCAGAGCCGTGAAGGACGTATGCACATCTTAGGTGAGATGTTGAAGACGATGCCAGAGTCACGCGAGCAATTGAAACCAAATGCTCCGAAGATCATGACATTGACCGTGAAGAAAGAGTTCATTGGTCCTATCATTGGTCCTGGTGGTAAGAACATCCAAGGCATCCAAGCAGATACAGGTACGACTGTAACCATCGAAGAAATCGAAGAGCGCGGTCATATCGAAATCTCTGGTAAGGATTACGACAAGATGAACCAAGCGTTGGAAATGATCCGCGCAATCGCTTTCGAACCAGAAGTAGGTGAAACCTATGAAGGTATCGTACGCGGTGTTCAGACTTACGGCGCATTCATTGAAATTGCACCAAAGGTTCAAGGGTTGTTGCACATCTCTGAGATCGATTGGACGCGCATCAAGAATGTTGAAGACGTACTAAAAGAAGGCGACAAAGTGCGCGTTAAACTTCTAGACGTTGACAAAGCAGGTAAGATGAAGCTTTCTCGTAAGGTATTATTGCCGAAGCCTGAAAAGGACGGCGACAAGCAAGAAGGCTAATTTTAGAATAAGTTATGCGGACCAGTTGCGCAGGTAATTGGTCCGCTCATTAAAACATTTCTCTACCATGAGACAGTTAAAAATCACCAAACAGGTTACCAACCGCGAAACGGCCTCGTTAGATAAATATCTACAGGAGATTGGTAAAGTTGAATTGATTACTGCAGAGGAAGAAGTGGAGTTGGCACAGCGCATCAAAGCGGGTGACCAAATCGCCTTGGAAAAATTAACCAAGGCCAACCTTCGTTTCGTAGTTTCTGTAGCTAAGCAATACCAAAACCAGGGCTTGACACTTCCGGATTTGATCAACGAAGGGAACTTGGGATTGATTAAGGCTGCACAACGTTTCGATGAGACTCGTGGTTTCAAATTCATTTCATACGCTGTATGGTGGATTCGTCAGAGTATTCTTCAAGCATTGGCAGAGCAGAGCCGTATTGTTCGTCTTCCGTTGAACAAGATTGGTTCAATCAACAAGATTAACAAGGCGTACGCCTACCTCGAGCAAGAGCACGAGCGTCCTCCAAGCGCTGCTGAAATCTCGAAGCACTTAGAGATGAGTGAATCTGATGTAAAGGAGAGCATGCGTAACAGTGGTCGTCACGTAAGTATGGACGCACCTTTAGTTGAAGGTGAAGACAGCAACTTGTACGACGTACTGAACTCTTCAGACTCACCGCACCCGGACGAGGATTTGATGATGGACTCTTTGCGCACAGAGATCGAGCGTTCGTTGGCTACCTTAACTCCTAGAGAAGGTGATGTTATTCGTTTGTACTTCGGTCTAGGCGGTCAACACCCAATGACTCTTGAAGAAATTGGTGAGAAGTTTGATTTGACTCGTGAGCGTGTTCGCCAGATCAAAGAGAAGGCAATTCGTCGCATGAAGCACACTTCTAGAAGCAAAATCTTAAAGACCTACCTCGGTTAATAAACTAGGTAAGAACTTTTTTAGTAAGCACCCCATCCAGCCGGATGGGGTGCTTTATTTTTGTACAAACAATAAGAGCAACGTCATGGCATCACCTATCATTTCTCCTTCTCTTCTAGCCGCGGATTTCGGCAATCTGCAACGCGATTGTCAAATGGTCAATGAAAGCGAGGCCGATTGGTTCCACATCGATGTCATGGACGGCGTATTTGTCCCTAACATCAGCTACGGAATGCCAGTGGTTAAAACCATGGCGGACAATTGTGATAAGGTCATGGACGTGCATTTGATGATCGTCCAGCCTGAGCGTTACATTCAAACATTCAAAGACTGTGGTGCAGATATCCTTACGGTGCACTACGAAGCATGTACACACTTGCACCGCACCATTCAAGAGATTCATAACGCAGGAATGAAAGCAGGTGTAGCGTTAAATCCTCATACTCCGTTGAGCGTATTGGAAGATATTGTTCAAGATTTGGACGAGGTGTTGCTGATGAGTGTGAATCCTGGATTTGGCGGTCAAAAGTTCATCGAGAACACCGTCAAAAAGACGGCTCAAGCACGTGAATTAGTAGATAAAAGTGGCTCAAAAGCCATTATTGAGATTGACGGAGGAGTGAATCTTGAAACGGGCGCTCGATTAGTAGCTGCAGGCGCAGATGCCTTGGTTGCCGGTTCTTTTGTTTTCAAGAGCGAAGACCCGAAAGCGACTATTGCAGCTCTTAAGCAACTCTAATTAACGGCGGTATTCTGCACTGAGCGCATACACCTGCTCGAGGATTGCCTTTTCTACTTCGTTTACCTCTAGGCCGCGGCGTTTCATCATTCGATCGGCTGTATCTAATGCCTTATCGATACGGTATTCCATCGTGCCTTGTGGTCCGCCCCAAGTGAACGAAGCAATGAAGTTGCGTGGAAAACCTGCACCATAAACGTTAGCACTTACACCTACGACCGTACCTGTATTGAACATGGTGTTAATACCCGATTTACTGTGGTCGCCCATAATGAGACCACAAAACTGTTGTCCTGTCTTCGCGAATCGACTGTCTACATAGGACCATGCCTTTACTTCGTCGTAGTTATTTTTCAGGTTTGAGTTGTTGGTATCTGCACCCAGATTACACCATTCACCCAGGGCACTATTGCCTAAGAAACCGTCATGGCCCTTGTTTGAATAGCCTATGATTACGCTATTATTGACTTCCCCACCCACTTTACAATGTGGGCCTAAAGTGGTTGCTCCGTAAATCTTAGCTCCCATCTTTAAAGCACTACTTTCACCCAATGCTAAGCCTCCACGGACGATACAACCTTCCATAATTTCGGCATTCTTTGCCAAATAAATTGGTCCTGATGTCGCATTGAGGATACTTGCCGTGGCTTTCGCTCCTTCCTCTAAGAATACGCGATCTCCTATAACGGTATTCGTAGCATCAATCGGAGCGCTAAAGCGGTCTTTCGTGAGTAGATCAAAGTCTAGATTCAATTCTGAAGCATTCTTACTCCAGATGTCCCAAGGACGGGTGATGAGGTTCAAAGCGCCACTAAATGGAATGATTTCCGACGGCTCATCTTCCCACTTCTCTCCTTTAAATGCCAATAGCTCGTCGCCTTGAATAAGGGCTTGACCGGTACTTAAACCAGCAACAGCCTCTAAAAATGCATCCGTAGGACATACACTACCACTTACCAATACCTCGGCTTCAATAGAAGGATACTTCACATTCAAATACGCCTCAGTACCATAGCCAATCTCATGACCACGCTTCGTGTATTTCTCAGCGATAGTGATAATGCCACAGCGCAATTCTGCTACAGGCCTCGTATAGGTTAAGGGAAGTAAGTGAGAACGGTGTTTACCGTCAACGAGTTGAATCTTCATTCGGTGCGTTATTGGTTCCTTCGAATTTAGGGCAAAAAAAAGACCCGCACACAGCGGGTCTTAAATTTTGATACGCTAGGTATCTTATCCTCTCTTACCGTAACGGCTGCGGAATTTATCCACACGACCTGCGGTATCAACAAGCTTCACCTTACCAGTGTAGAACGGGTGAGAGTAGCTAGAAATTTCCATTTTGATTAGTGGGTATTCAACACCATCTACTTCGATAGTGTCTTTCGCATCAACACAAGACTTAGTGATGAATTGATCGCCTGTACCCATGTCTTTGAAGACACACAAGCGGTAGTTTTCTGGATGAATTCCTGTTTTCATTTCGTTTAGTCTTTAATAGCCTGAGTTTTTGCCCAGACCCCATTTCCGTTATTTCGGACGGCAAATATAAGTTAAATGTTCGCACGCCACTTAATTGGTGGTGCAAAAATAGTGATGTAGCTTCGCTAGTAGATGAAAATCCTGAAAATTATCATATCGTTCGCGCTGTTTACGACCGTTGTCGGTTGTAGGAATACGATAGAATTCCCGGGGACCGATGTAGAATTGGGCTTTTCGTCTGATACCATCTATCTCGATACGGTCTTTACAGGACTGGCCAGCTCTACGCGTACCCTGAAGGTTTTTAACCCGTCGGATGAGAACATCACCATCGACCGTGTGTATTTGGGCCGAGGTGCCGGGAGTTTCTACCGCATGAACGTCGATGGGGTTAGCGGTAAAGACGTAGAAAACGTCGAGGTATTGGCCAAAGACAGTACCTATATCTTCATTGAGATTAGTCCCGATGCGGCCGGGTCAACAGAGCTCGTTTACAAAGATAGTATACTGTTTGAAAATGGCGGAATACAGCAACATGTAGATGTGGTTACCACCGTTTGGGATGCTGTGTACCACTTCCCTACCAATGTATTGACTATTAATCGGCCAGAGCCACTCCCACCATTAAAACTTGCCTATTCTGTGTTGGGGGAAAACGAAGTTTGGGACAATACTAAACCACACGTTGTTTATGGGTACGCAGTGGTCGACAGTGCACATCGATTAACCATTGAGCCCGGAACTCAAGTTCATTTCCATGACGGTAGTGGCCTCTGGGTATACCGCGACGGCGAGCTGTACGTCGATCCAAATGAAACCGGAAGTATGGACGACGCTGTAATATTTCAAGGGGACCGTTTGGAACCCTCTTATGAGTGGGTGCCCGGTCAGTGGGGCGGGCTGCTAGGCGGTGTATTCATCCAAGGTGGTGCGCAATCAAAGGCAATACTCAACAACCTCATTATTAAAAATTCATCGACTGCATTGCGGGTTGATAGTTCTTGGGGAAGCCTTCCTAATCTTACTGTAAACAACACCATTATAACCCACAGCTCGAGAGTGGGTCTGTACGGCGGATATGGGAACATTTTAGGAACCAATCTCGCTATAGGTCCTAGTGGGGTATATGGTTTTTATGGTTTAGGAGGGAACTATCGCTTTGACCACAGCACTATTAACAACACATGGAGCTTCTCTTCTAGAGGCGGCACCGGTATTGGCATGGTCAACTTCTTTGAAGACGCCGCAGGCAACCGTTATACCAGAAGCCTAAGTGCTACATTCACCAATACGTACATCGGAGGTAATCTCGCCAGCGAAGTGGCCATGGGCATTGATAACAACGAGGTTTTTGATGTACGATTTGAAAACAGTGCACTAAAGATCGAACCGAATCCCGAAGCCGGTCATTACACGTTGACCGATACCACCATGTTCAAAGATTGTGAATTTAATTTGAATTGGGGCTTCTCATCCACCCCTTGGATACCTGAAGACCAGTGGAGATTCTTACCCGATTCTGTTTCCCTATTGTTCAGCAAAGCGAAGGCAACTGCCATTAGTCCGCTGCTCGATCTTGGAGGTACTGGTAGAAGTACCCCCGCCACTATTGGCGCTTTGGAACGTCCTTAAAGGTTCTTTAGAAATTCTAGAGTATTCACCCCGTCGGCATAATCCCATAAACGAGGCTTCTGCGCGGTACCAAGTGGAAGGTACCCCTGACCCACAACGCATTGAACGCTTTCTCCCCAAGCCTCGAGACGAGCCTGTGGACCTGCCTCAGGGTATGTGCTGTAATGAAGTATAGACACAGGGGTGTGAAGCTCTTCGTTCTCGCGAACAATGATGAAGCCGTTTTCTAAGAAATCGTCTTGGTTCAGCAAGAATAAAGCACGGTAGTAGTCGTAGTTGTTGCCGTACTTGTTGTTGTTAACTACATCGCTGTGGTCCACAATATTGGCAAAGACGTTTTGAATGTCGTATCCCTCAGGAACGAGCAAGTGACTCACATTTCTGCATCCCATACCGAAGTAGGAGAAAATATCTGCTCCCAGTCCTTTAAGCTCTTCTTCGGTCTCATTTCCGGTCAAAACAGCCACTGAGGTTCTGTTTTTGCGGATTATGTTAGGGTATTTACCAAAGTAGTATTCGAAATAACGTGAAGTATTGTCACTTCCAGTTGCAATGACTGCGCCCAAATCGGAGAGCTGCTCGACAAAAATCCAATCGCCTTCAAAGAGCTCGTCAAAGCGTAGCAACACTTTCACTAAAACTGGCAAGAGGTATTGATCGTCGCTACTCATCTTAATGAGCGCAAAGTGGCCCGAGAGGAATACACTCAAAAAATCATGCAAGCCTACCAGCGGCAGGTTCCCTGCCATAACGATACCCACTCTCGTGCGGGCTACTTCTGCAGTTCCACCCTCGCGCTCACGCCAAGCTTCAAGGTTCTCCTTGGTGAGCTCATTCCCCCATGCTTCGAGCGCCTGCAAAGTGTGTTCTTCCACAAACCATCCGTTGTGTCTAAAGGAACGCGTGATTGCAGCGCGCAATTCTTCCGCGAGATC
>CBFHHP010000015.1:0-39128 GCA_965655745.1 uncultured Schleiferiaceae bacterium | reverse complement strand
ATACCAATAACCGGTTCGTATGTATCGTAAATACTAGACATCCAAGGGAAATTTAGAGCGCTAATTTACGCTTTTTAGACCTGTTTATTTGTCCGATTTTCAAACACTTCTTCAATCTTCGCCACCATGGCATCAAGGAGCGGCTGAACATCGCCAACAGGCTGAATTTCAACATCCCAAACACTCAGCCTAACAGGGCTGTTTTCTGCCTTAATTAGGGGTGCCAATTTCACAGCATCTTTCGCGGTGCAATGCACGCGGTAGTCGTATTTCTTGGAAGCCTTTTCAATACGAGCGAGATCTGCCGCACTGTAACGATGGTGGTCCCGAAATTTCATTTCATCACCAACGAAGCCGCCTACTTTTTGGATTTGGTAAAGGCAATCATCCGGATTCGCCACACCACACACGACTAAACCTTGCTCCTTACTTCCAGATACTAGAGCGGTAATTCGTTTAAAAGTGTATTCTGGTATTCCTTTCCAAGATTCTACGGACTGGTATCCTGCTTCATCGATTTGTGATAGGATGGCATTTATGTTGGTGTGCGGAATTTGTCTTAGGCGGCCTCCGGGTAGCATTTGATCCAATTCAAACCGACGACTCTTCTGACAAACGATACTAAAGTCTTTCAGCAGCTCGTAGTGTTGCAATCCGTCGTCCATCACCAATACTTTATTCTCGCCTGGAATGGTCGAGGCAAGTTCAGCACTCTCATGACGGTTTTTACCCACTATAGTAGGAAAATGCTGCGCATGCAATGGGGCCTCATCCCCGTAGGTATGGATATCATTACGATCAACAAGGGTACTTTCTTTGACCGAACCTTTGTAGCCTCGAATGAGAATAATAGGGGAATAGCCTAGAAACTTCAACTGTTTTGCTACCCAAATAGTAGCAGGAGTTTTCCCGGTACCTCCGGCTTGAAAATTCCCTACACAAACGGTAGGATAAATAGCATGTTTAGCACGCTTGGAACGAACCGCTTCGTCTATTTTTTGACCTAGTAAATAGAAGGAACCCGAGAGGAGTTGTGATATCGAAAAGAAGTTGATATACATGCTCACAACACCCCTGCTTTGCGCAAAGATTCCTCTTGGCTGTTAATGTCGTTTGGATCGAGCCATATAGCGTTTTCGAAGCGTTTGAAATACGTCAATTGTCTTTTAGCATAGCGACGACTGTATTGCTGGATAAGCTCAATGGTGCGGTCTAGGTCATATTCGCCCTTAAAATAAGGCCACCATTCTCGGTACCCCACAGTTTGCAGGCTGGGAAGGTCTGCATGAGATTTTAACGATCTTGCCTCAGCCTCAAGTCCGTCTGCAATCATGAGATGCACACGTCTATTAATGCGGTCGTACAATTTCTCCCTATCCATATTCAACACCCAATTCACTATTTCAAACGGCCGTTCCTTGGGACTATTGTTCAGTTGCTCAGAATACTTTTTGCCGGTAGCCATAATAACCTCAAGTGCTCTAATAACCCTCCTCGGATTGTTTAGGTCGACTTTCTTGGCGTATGTTGGGTCGAGTTCTTGGAGTTTTGCTACTAACGGCGCAAGACCATCCGCAGAAAACTGCTGGTCTAAACCTGCCTTAATGTCAACATCAGTAGGTAGGGGATCCAATCCATTGATAAGGGCATCGATATACATCCCAGAGCCACCTACAGCAATAACAACATTATTCTCAGTGAACAGGGACTGTAATCTATCTAGTGCAAATCGTTCGTATTCGCCCGCAGTAATCGGATCATGAATGCTTCGGTCGGCTATGAAATAATGATCGGCGCGCTGCAATTCCTCCGAGGAAGGAGGGGCACTTCCTATGGCCAATTCCCTGTAGCACTGGCGGCTATCGGTAGAGAGAATTGGACAACCCAACTTCTCTGCCCAATACAAGGCTACCCCTGTTTTCCCTACCGCAGTAGGTCCACATATGTTGATGAGGTAGATTTTAGACATAAAGGTGTGTTGGAATTTTCGATGAAAATACGTAATTTGATAGAACCGCTTTATACGAATGATGAACCACGACGCAAGAAATATATCGAGAACAGACACTGCTTTGCTCGCCTATGAATCTGGAGAAATCTTGGAATCTGTCCGAGCTATTCAACGTCGCTCTGAGGCCATTCATAAAGCTACCTATTTAGGTAATCTCAAGCACCAAAAGGTTCACATTCAGTTCAATACAGGTGCAGATGTGTACCAGGTACATACCACTATATGGTTGCATTATAACAACCATATTTATCTAAAAGGGAATATTAAAGTGCCTGTGGAGCGAATCTTGGGGATTCACTTTTAATAGTCGTATCCAAGAGAATCGTCTTCATTCTCTTCTGATCCAGGTAAAGCGCCACTATCGAGATCGTCGAGCCCGTACAAGGCATTTAACTCTTCTTCGCTCATCTCACTCGGGTCTTTTGACGGTGCATTAGCAGCTGTGCTTGGCGCTTCATTTTTGGGTAATTCGCCAACGCTTGAAAGCACTACGAAATCCTCAAAGCCTTCTTCCTCTTCAGTTTTTACAACTTCAAGGTAGAAGATGTTCATGTCGAGAAAGTTATAGACGTATAAGCCGTTTTTTGTACCAGAAAAGAATTGCTCTACTGATGTTCCTTCCATTGATGGCATATCATCGTCCATGGCAAACATTGCCAGTTCATCGCCCTGATCCCAGTTGGCTGTACTGTAATAGAAACTTGCCATTTCTCCAGGTTTTAAGCCAAATTCATTGAAGATGTGCTCGTGTAAGTTCATCATAGAGGCAGCGCCCTTAATGCGTACTTCTTTCAAGATGGTATCATCAGTATCAGCGATTACGCGTAAGAAAAACTCCATATTATTTTGTCAATCCTAGTTTTTGCGCCACCTCTTCCATTAAAGCGAGTGCAGCTTGTTTTTCATTTGGTATATGTCCTTCAAGAATGGCTTCTTTCAAAGCTTCCTTGATTTCTCCAATTACCCTTGAGGGGCCAATTCCGAAGTGCGCCATAATTTCCTCGCCGCTCACGGGCGGTTGGAAGTTGCGGATCTGATCACGTTCCTCGACCTCTCTAAACTTCAAGCGTACTTCCTTGAAATTGTTCAAATAGCGGCGTTTTTTGCGTTCGTTTTTTGTGGTGAGATCTGCTTCACATAAAAGCATGAGGTCTTCTACATCATCTCCAGCGTCGAATAACAAGCGACGAACGGCTGAATCTGTAACTGTATCGTCTACTAGTGATGCAGGGCGAGAGCTCATCATTACCATCTTCTGTACATACTTCATTCGTGCATCCGTAGGTAAATGCAAACGCTTAAAGATTTTTGGAATCATTTTACTTCCTACAAACTCGTGACCCCTAAACGTCCAACCGGCTGGCTTAATAAATTTTTTGGTTCGAGGCTTTCCTATGTCGTGCAACAAGGCGGCCCATCTGAGCCACAAGTTTTCAGATGTACGAGCGAGGTTGTCTACTACCTCAAGTGTGTGGTAAAAATTGTCCTTGTGCAGATGTCCTTCAACTTCCTCCACACCCTGTAAAGCACAGATCTCAGGCATGATTTCCTTCATGAGGCCACTCGTAAAGAGTAGGCCAAGACCGTAGGAAGGTTTATCGACGGCCATGATTTTATTGAGCTCGACACTAATGCGTTCTGGAGCAACAATTTTCAGTCGTGAAGCATGTTGACGAATAGACGTTAAAGTGCCGGAGTCAATGCGATAATCGAGCTGGGCCGCAAAACGAACCGCACGCATCATGCGCAGCGGATCATCGTCAAAAGTCTTGTCTGGACTCAGCGGTGTTTTAATCAGCTTTCGTTCAAGATCGGCGACACCGTTAAATGGATCTATTAATTCGCCCCAGCGACCGTCATTCAAACAAATAGCCATTGCATTGATAGTGAAGTCTCGACGATTTTGGTCGTCCTCAAGAGTGCCGTCTTCGACAATAGGGTTACGGCTATTTCTCTTGTAGCTTTCTTTGCGTGCGCCGACGAATTCAAGGTCAACTCCCTGATATTTCATATGAGCCGTTCCAAAACTTTTGAAAATGCTTAGTTTAGGCTTTTTGTCGAAGCCTTTACGTACTTCTTTTGCCAGTGCTATGCCCGAGCCAACGGTCACAAAATCGAGGTCCATCTTCGTGGGACGCTCAATCAGTCGATCACGCACATAGCCACCCACGACGTAGCACTCCAGACCGAGGTGGTCGGCTGCCTGTCCGATCTGCTTAAAAATCGGTCGGTCCAAAAAGTGGCTATAATTTGACATTAAAACGGACGCTCTGAAAGTTTCGAGAAGTATATCCCGGTAAGTAATAAGATCATCAATAGGAAGTAAAGCGCAAGGTTGGTGCGTTTGATTTTACTCAACCAAAAGTCTTCACCCTCCTTTCCAGTCATGATGGTCGGGTAGAGTAGCGGTAAGATCATAAAACTCTCTTTCCACCATTCAAGGTCTTTTTTGTTCGAAAAATTGCGCGTGTAGAAGTCCTTCCAGCTGCCGGCTTTCTTCTTGTTCTTTACTCTCAAGTATTGAAAATGCAGGGCCCATTTGTAACTGTATACGCCGAGCAGGAACAATGCGGTAAGAATGAATTGTAAGCTTTGACCGAATGTCATTTGATTCGCAATTTATTTACTTCGATGTAGCGCCATTTAACAGCTCTATACATCCATAAGGCATATTCAAAACCTCTGGAGCCGTCAAAAATACCGCCTTTTATGATGTAGTGCTTGAAAAATCTCCAAGAAGGTTTCACATTCAAATAATACGGGCCAATTCTTCCCACTTTCTTTTCGTAGTCCAAAGCTTGACGCTTGGCGTAGGTTCTGAATTTCTGTTCCCAGTGGACGGCGTTTTTGTAGGTGTAATGAAGCATATTGCCCTTGAGTCGTTTGGAAGAGGAGCGCACCTTTTCGTGCACGTTTAATTCTTCATATTTCACTCCTTTAGGTAAAAGTCGAACCACGTAATTATTTTGCAGTCCGCTGAAATTCATTCTTTTGCCTTTGAAAAAATGCACGCGTTTAAAGGAGTAAGGTAACTGCTCGTTGTGTTCACTTTGTTTCCACTTTTTGAGCGATTCAATGAGCTCATCGGTGAAGACTTCATCACAATCGACCACTAATACCCAAGAGTGTTTGCACTTTTCTAATCCCCAGTTGCGCTGTTCACCCCAGTTTTTCAATGGCCGGTGGTATACGTCAGCACCTGCACGTTCGGCTATTTGAACGGTTGAATCGGAAGATCCAGAATCTATTACCACGATCTCGTCGGCAATAGAATGTACACTTTCGAGCGATTGCCCAAAGATATCTTCCTCATTAAAGCTGAGGTATAGTATGCTTAGGGCAGTGCTCATTATACTGCAACGTTGTGTGTGCGCAATGCGTCGTTCAACGAAGTCTTTTTATCTGTACTCTCTTTACGCTGTCCTATGATTAATGCACAAGGTACATTGTAGGTACCTGCGGGGAATTCCTTCGGCATTGTTCCTGGGATGACCACACTGCGTGCAGGAACACGGCCGCGGTATTCCTTCGGCTCGCTACCACTTACGTCAATAATTTTCGTTGAGGCTGTCAAGACAACATTTGCACCTAGAACGGCCTCTTTTTCTACACGAACACCTTCCACTACAATACAACGTGAACCGATGAAACAATCGTCTTCAATGATTACCGGTGCTGCTTGCAAAGGTTCTAACACACCGCCAATTCCAACGCCGCCGCTCAAGTGAACGTTTTTACCAATCTGCGCACATGATCCTACTGTCGCCCATGTGTCAACCATCGTTCCGCTCTCGACATGTGCACCTATGTTAACGTACGAAGGCATCATTACAACACCTGCCTCAATAAATGAACCGTGACGTGCTACGGCATGAGGAACGACACGTACTCCTTTTTCGGCATAATTGTGTTTGAGTGGAATTTTATCGTGGAATTCAAAGGGTCCGACCTCAATGGTCTCCATTTTTTGGATAGGGAAATACAGAACCACAGCTTTCTTTACCCATTCGTTCACTTGCCAGCCATTTTCTGTAGGCTCAGCAACGCGAAGCGCACCGGCATCAAGCGCGTCTACTACAGCGCGTACTGCGTTTTGAGTTTCTTCTTGTTGAAGCAGTTCTCTTTGCTCCCAAGCTTGTTCTATGACAGCTCTAATATCCTTCATCTTGTTCATTCTTATGTGCGGTTCAAATTTAATGCTTCCTACGGAAAGACTACCTTTGAACCATGGCGAAAGTATTGGCTTTAGATATTGGCGGTAGACGCACTGGAATGGCAGAGACTGATCCGCTCGCGATGATGGCCTTTCCATTGAAAACAGTGGATACAGGTTCGCTCATGGCAGTGCTTGAAGAATATGTTGCCACGGAAGGAACGCAGACAATTGTTATTGGGAAGCCATCCATTGCTACGGATAGTACGGAAATTATCGACCTTTGGGCGGCAAAAATCCATAAGCGCTGGCCGATCATAGAGATTGTTTTTGTCGACGAGGATTTCACTTCCAAAGAGGCTTCACAAATGCTGATAATGGGGGGTGTGAAGAAATCCAAACGAAAGCAAAAAGGCACCTTGGATAAAGTTGCTGCCTCCCTCATTTTAGAGCGTTATTTAGCAATGCACTAACTATCTTTGCAACCAAGATTAAGATTCGATTATGATATTACCGGTAGTAGCCTATGGCGATCCCGTTTTAAGCAAGATGGCGGAAGAAATTGACCAGGATTACCCGGGTTTAGAGCCGCTCATTGCTAATATGTACGAGACGATGTACAACGCACAGGGTGTTGGTCTGGCAGCTCCTCAGATTGGCAGAAGCATCCGATTGTTTGTTATTGACGCAAGTCCATTTGCTCAAGAAGGCGAAGAGGACTACGAAACACTCAAGAACTTTAAGAAGACGTTTATCAACCCTATTATCATTGAAGAAGAAGGTGAAGAGTGGGGTATGGAAGAAGGCTGTTTGAGTATTCCGGATGTACGTGAAACCGTATTCCGCAAAGAAAAATTGGTCATCGAATACTACACTGAAGACTGGAAGTTGGTCGAAGAAACGTATACGGGACTTGCCGCACGCGTGATTCAACACGAGTACGATCACATTGAGGGAGTACTTTTTACGGATTACCTCAAGCCTTTGAGAAAACGACTGATCAAAGGCAAATTGGGCAGCATAGAACGTGGCGATATTTCCATTGATTATCCAATGAAATTCCCAAAACGTCGATGAGAATTGCCCTCCTAGCATTATTTGGGTTGATTTCTTGTGCAGCCCAGGAGTCTGATGTCCAGGGCCAACAAGCGACTGTTGCTGTTAGTGATTCTGCCCTCTACTATTTTGGTCGAATAGACAGTGGTATTGCCACGAGTGAAGAGCTTGAATTTGCGAAGAAGCACTTTATTTCTGAGGACAGCCTAGTATTAAGTGATCCAAAGCGATTGATGCAAGCAGGGCTAGTACTGATGAGTGGGGGGGAAGGCTACCTATACGGGGTAAACTACTTGATCACTTTGACTAAAAAGTATCCGGAGCATGCCTTTGCACCTGAGGCATTGATGCAATTGGCTCTGTTTTTTGAAAACAGATTTAACGATAAAGAGCGCTCGAAAAATTACTTGAGAGCATTGATGGATAGATATCCAAAACATGAACTTGCAACACAGGCTGAAGCATTGTTGTTGCTAGGTTCGGATGAAGAATTGAATACAATACAAAACTGGTTAAATAAACAATAAATGGATTTAAGAACTGTTCTTTCGGTTTCAGGAAAACCCGGTCTTTTCAAACTAATTGCACATCAAAAAAACGGTGTCGTAGTTGAAAGCTTATTGGACGGTAAACGCACCGCGATTTCAGCAAATGCCAATGTAAGTTCACTTGGAGATATTGCGATCTATACGTACGAAGAAGAGGTGCCGCTCAGAGATGTTTTCAAGACGATGGCTGAGGTTACGGAAGGTAAGGAGGCGCTGAGCCATAAGAGTTCAAAAGATCAATTGGAAGATTTCTTTGGTGAGGTTTTGCCGAAGTTCGACCAGGAGCGTGTGTACGCCTCTGATATCAAAAAGGTAGTACAGTGGTTTAATATTCTTGTAAAAAATGATTTGCTCAGTATTCTAGAAGAAGAAGCGAGCGAAGAAACAGAGTAAGTATGAATTCAAGAGAGGCCAAATTAGAAGCATTCGGTAGGTTGCTAGATATCATGGATACGCTCCGCGCCGAGTGTCCGTGGGACCGCAAACAATCCTTAGAAAGCTTGCGTCACCTTACTATTGAGGAAACGTATGAGTTGGCCGATGCCATTGAAGAGAACGATTTGAATGAGATCAAGAAAGAGCTCGGGGATCTGATGCTTCACATGGTGTTTTACTCAAAAATTGGAAGTGAGAAAGGTGCTTTCGATGTTGCCGATGTACTGAACAGCGTTTGTGATAAACTCATTCACCGTCACCCCCATATCTACGGAGATGTCGAAGCCACCACTGAAGAAGAGGTAAAGGCGAACTGGGAAGCAATCAAACTCAAAGAAAAGGGTACCAAAAGTGTTCTTCAAGGTGTGCCACGGGGTTTACCTGCTTTGGTTAAGTCTATTCGCATTGGCGATAAAGCGCGTGGAGCAGGGTTTGACTGGGAAAGACCAGAAGATGTTTGGGGTAAAATAAAAGAAGAACTTGGAGAGTTTGAGGATAGTCAAAAATCTGGAAATCAAGAAGATATAGAAGGTGAGTTTGGTGATTTGTTATTTTCATTGATTAACTTTGCTCGACTGAGTGATATCGATCCAGAATTGGCTCTAGAGCGCACGAATAAAAAATTCATTTTTAGATTTACGTACATGGAGAAACAGGCAGCTTTGAAAGGTAAAGAGCTGTCTAACATGACTTTAGATGAAATGGAGGTCCTTTGGAATGAAGCCAAAGGGTTGTCTAGAGATTAATTTCGATTGAATTTATTGTTAAATATGAGATAAAGTAGTCTCATTACTTTAGTGAAAACACTGAAATAGTGTATTTTACAAGTATGAAAACACTCTATCTAATTCGACACGCCAAGAGTTCCTGGTCGATTGACGGTATTGAGGACCGTGATAGACCCTTGAAAGGGCGTGGTATTCGAGATGCCCATCTTGTTAGTCAATATTTACGTGAAGAAAGTATTACTGCGGACTATTACAGTATGTGTAGTTCCCCTGCGACGAGAGCATTGCACACTGCCTTAATCTTCGCGAAGAATTTGAGTGTTCCTGCAAGTAAGGTCGCTATAGCCGATGAGTTGTACCATAGTAGTGCAGAAGAAATAATCGCTGTGGTGCGGAAGACCTCAGATTATTGTGATGCCGCCATGTATTTTGCGCACAACCCAGGGATCACTGACTTTGTAAATAAAATGACCAGTGCGAGTGTGCGAAACGTTCCAACCACCGGAGTAGTCATCGTTCGATTTGACTGTCAACACTGGGCGGATATAGGGCCAGGGGCCGATTTGATTCAATTTGAGTATCCAAAGCGATTAAAAAAGTAAACTGTGGAACATACGTACTTCAACAGAGATATTAGTTGGTTACGCTTCAATGAACGCGTACTTCAAGAGGCGGAGGACCTTACGAACCAGCTGATCGAGCGATTGCGTTTTCTCGGTATTCACTCCAACAATATGGATGAGTTTTTCCGTGTACGCTACTCGTTTATTCGAAGACTGCGTTTGAGTGAAGAGCAAGGCTTAGATGAAAATTTGGAAGGGTACACCCCGGGTGAGCTCCTTTCTAAGCTTAGTGAGATCGTAGCGGATCAACAGCTGCGCTCGCAACAGATTTACGATGCGATCAAAGAAGAACTAAAAAAGTACAATGTCGAGATTGTAGATGAGACACAGTTGACTGCAAAGCAGGAGGCTTTTGTTAAACAATTGTATCAAGATAAAGTAAGTCCCGCACTGACCAATCTGATGATCAATCAGACCAAGAACTTTCCGTATTTGCGCGATAAGAGTATCTATCTTGCAGTACGATTAACTAGAAATGACACAGAGCAACTTTCCATCATTGAGGTGCCGTATTCCATTTCTGGTCGATTTGTGCAATTGCCAAAATACGGCAAGCAGTTCGTCATGTACATGGATGATGTTTTGCGTCACAACCTCGATAGCATTTTCCATACTATAAAGTACGATACCATTGAGGCACATACCGTAAAGATCACTCGTGATGCAGAGCTCTCACTTGATGACGATGTGAGTAAATCGTTCATGGAGCAAATTCAGCGCGGCCTTCGAAACCGGAGAGAAGGGGATCTTGTACGCTTTGTTTATGATAAGGAAATAGGTAATTCTACTTTGAAGGCCCTGGTCGAAGGACTGGAGGTTAGTGCTTTGGATACGCTAATCCCTGGAGGCCGTTATCATAACAAGAAAGACTTAATGCGATTCCCGAACATGGGTATTCGAGAATTAGAGTATGAGAAACTTCCAGCGGTTGCACATCCGGCTCTAGATGCCGACAGAAGCATATTCAAGGCCGTTAAGAAGCAAGATATTATGTTGTTCACGCCGTACCATGATTTCGGCCATGTCATACGTTTGCTTCGAGAGTCAGCCATTGACGAAAAGGTGCGTGAAATCAAGGTTACTTTATACCGTCTTGCCGAAGATAGTCAGATCATTTCAGCGTTGATTAATGCGGCTAAAAACGGCAAGAAGGTAAGCGTTTTCATTGAGCTTCAAGCCAGGTTTGATGAGGCGAACAACATCAAATGGACCAATAGACTTCGCTCGGAAGGCATCAAAGTAGTCTCGGGTGTACAGGGGCTTAAGGTGCATTCAAAATTGACCCTCATACGAAGAGACGAGGGCAAAGAGAAGCTTGTAGATTATTGTGTTATCGGAACTGGGAATTACCACGAGGGAACAGCTAGAGTCTATACAGATTATCATCTAATGACCAATGACAAGCGAATTGCGAAAGAAGCACGAAAAGTATTCCAGTTCATCGAAAGTCCATATAAGCAGTATGCATTCAAGCACTTGTTAGTTAGCCCGAATACGACACGTTCGGGATTAGAGGCACTTATTGATCGAGAAATAGCGAATGCGAGAGCGGGAAAGAGGGCGGAATTCTGGGTAAAGATTAATTCTATTTCTGACCACGGCATGATCAATAAACTCTACGAGGCAAGCGATGCTGGTGTGCAGATTAGGATGGTAGTCAGAGGTATTTGCTGTTTGGACATGGCACATAATAAGGCGAGGAACATTTCTTCGGTGAGTATCGTTGGGAGATTCTTAGAGCACACTCGTGCTTTTTGTTTCCATAACGAAGGAAATCCTCAGTATTACATTTCGTCTGCCGACTGGATGGGTAGGAATTTGAATCGTAGGGTGGAAGTGACTGTACCTATTTACGATGAATCCATTCAACGCCAATTGCGCGATCACTTCGATATTCTTTGGAAAGACAATTCTAAATCACGAATTTTCGACGCTCAGCAGCAAAACAACTACCGCATGCTTCACGGCCCTAAGATTAAGGCACAAGAAGAATTGCACAGTTATGTGAGAAAAATGCTGCGTAAAGGATAACTAATGATAGTAACGAAACTAGGCGCTATTGACATCGGTTCGAATTCGGTCCGCTGTCTCATTGTCAATGTGGTTTATAAAGACGGGTATACGCACTACAAAAAGGTGAGTATGATTCGGCTGCCTGTACGTTTGGGTCAGGACGTCTTTAAGTATGGTAAGATTCGCAAAGTAACTCGTGACAGATTCTTAGAGGGTATGAAGGCCTACGAGCATCTATTGTCAGTGCATGGTGTGCAAGACTTCAGAGCAGTGGCTACATCTGCCATGCGTGAAGCTAAAAACGGTCGTCAGATAGTGAATAGAGTACTGCGAAAAACCGGTATTCAGATTGAAACAATCAGCGGCAAAGAAGAAGCGCGTCTGGTCTTTTCTAGCAAACTCTACGACACCATTAATGCAGATGTGAGCAACTTCATTTACATCGACGTTGGTGGTGGATCTACTGAAATATCCATTATTGAGGGCAAACAAGTTTTGCGGTCAAAAAGCTTTAAAGTAGGTGGTGTTCGTTTGATGAATGAACTTGTTGAACAAAGCGAATGGATAAAGATGCAACGTTGGTTAGAAAAACATGCAGCCCCATTGAAAGACAAGGCCGCCATAGGTGCGGGGGGTAATATCAATAAACTACATAAGCTGAGCTTGAAACCGGTTACCGAAGCCCTAAGCTATGAATATGTGGATGGGCAGCGTACCTTTATTGAAGGGCTAGATGTCGAGCGTCGAATTACAGAAATGGGTCTGAATTTTGACCGTGCAGACGTCATCACCTTTGGATTAGAGATTTACCTAAAAGTTATGCAATGGTCGGGGTGTATCCGTATTTACGTGCCTAAAATAGGGGTAAGTGACGGTTTGATTCGCGATTTGTACCACAAGGAATTTAGAGCCCAAATAGAACAATAGGTGCATTGATGAGTTAATAGATAAGCTCAATCAAATTTACTTTTCTGGTAAGAATCATCTATATATTTTTGACCCTTAAAATTTAGAAACATGGCAGTACAATTAGCAACAGACGCGGACTTCGCACAGATCTTAAATGACAACGATCGAGTAGTAGTGAAGTACTTTGCGGATTGGTGTGGCGCATGTAAAATGTTTGCCCCGAAATTCAAAAGAGTAAGTAACGAAGAAGGCTACGGCGATGTAGTGTTCTTGGAAGTAAACGCTGAACACAGTCCGGAGGCTCGTAAGGCTGCAGGAGTAGATAACTTACCATTCCTTGCATCATTTAAAGGCGGAGCATTGGCAGAAGGTTCTGCGGCAAGTAAGGAAGAATATTTACGTAAACTGATCGATTTGACAGCGTAAATACCCTGATGAAATTAACAAAGCCCCTAGCTCAGCTGGGGGCTTTTTTTGTGCCTTATTGGTGGGCAGGTATGTAAAAAACGAAAGGGGCCCGCCAAGACCCCTTTCTACCTAAACCGCCATGAAAATCTGCTTTCGCAGAATGTTCCATATATCCTATAACCTAGTCGGTTCTACTAGGTTCACAGCTTAAGTGAAAAAAAGTATTCTTTTTTTGCGCGAAATTATTCTAACGCCCACAGGTCAGTGTTTACAAGGGTTTGGGCTCGCTCTATGATATATAGATTTCTTCTATAAGAGCACTGAAAGTGATAATCAAGGCCATAAAAAACCCGTTTGCACCATAGGGCAAACGGGTTTGATTATGAACCTAAATTGTTCTTAGTTCTTGCTCAAGTAATCAGCTACACCTTCGTGAGTGTCTTTCATTGCCTCTTTACCTGGTGTCCAGTTTGCAGGACAAACTTCACCTTTCTCTTCGAAGTACTGAAGAGCATCTACCATACGCATTGCTTCATCTACTGAACGCCCTAATGGGAAGAAGTTCACCAACTGGTGCATTACAGTACCTTCTTTGTCGATCAAGAATAGACCGCGGTAAGCAATCATTTCGCCAGTAGCGTTCAAGTTGCCTTCCTCGTCGTACGTCCACTCTCCGTCAAGTACATCGTAGTTGTGAGAGATGGTCTTGTTAGTATCGGCAACGATTGGGTAAGTAATACCTTCGATACCACCTTGGTCTTTGGTCATCTGCAACCAACCCCAGTGGCTTTGCTCAGTATCTGTACTTACAGCGATTAGCTCAACACCTTTCGCTTCGAACTCAGCCTTACGCGCTTGGAATGCGTGCAATTCTGTAGGACATACGAATGTGAAGTCTTTAGGGTAGAAGAATAAGATTACGTATTTACCTGCGTAATCTGATAATTTGAAATCTTCAACGATTTCTTCACCGTTGATTACTGCTGCTGCAGTAAAATCTGGTGCTTTTTTGCCAACTAATACAGCCATTTGTGTAGTTATTTTTTGTTTGAAGGTCAAAAGTACGATAGATAACCCCTAACTAGGTTAATATTTTATTAGGTTTTATCTATTACCTTGATGGCAAAACCTATCTGAAAAACAGTCTAAAAGAGCAGTAAACTTAGGGCGATACCAACAGCCACTACAATCATTTTCATCGCATTAAACTGATGATTCGCCGCACTTTCGAATAGAATAGTAGTACTCACATGGAGCAGCAATCCTGTGGCAAGTCCAAGTACCGGAAGAAATGATGCAGGGTCCAACTCAAGGCCTACACCCACAGCATTTCCTAGCGGTGAACTAAGAGCAAAAAGTAAAATACCCAGAAGCACCTTCCACGTTTGTAATCCCACAGAGCGGAGGGCAGTTGCAACAAGCAGTGCAATTGGAATTTTGTGTAAGGCTACTGACCACAACAATCCGTTTGTACTGTGATCGTGACCGTGGTCGTGCATGATCGTATCTAAGCCCAAAGGCATCCCTTCGATAAATGCATGAATAAAAAGTCCTACAAGAGGCAGAATAGGGATACGGTTTTCATGAGTGTGTAGGTGCCCATGTTCCAACCCTTTGCTGATAAAGTCGAGCAACAATTGGATACCGAAACCAAGTAGAACCCAAAGGCCGCCGCGGCTATTTTGGAACACTTCCGGCAGTAAATGGGTCATTAGGGTTCCGAACAAGAAGGCACCTGAAAACGCAAGGGTTAGCTTGAATAGGGCGCTTTTTGTATTGATGATATACGATGCACTACCACCGACAAGTACAGCCAAAAAGAGGACTAAAGGGATCATGAGAGCGGTTTTTGTGCAATAAATATCATTCGTTCGCTGTCCAATTCTTCATAGGTACTAAGGTCGTAGTTGCCTTTCACTTGGATATTTTCAAGACCAGCATTTACGAGCATTGTGTGAAGATCGTTTTTACTGAAAGCGCGAACGCGTTCTTCGAAAAAATCAAGCGTACACTCGTGGCTGACTTTGATACCTTTTACAATAATACCATTTTCAATCTTTCGGCTAATGCTGTATGTGGCCATATCTGTATGAACCTCGTTTTCTGGTACCAACTGCGCCGCGATTTTTGCACTGTTCATATAATCGAGTACAAGTTTCCCGCCAGGCTTAAGGCATTGCGCCATGTGATTTAAGGCCTTTTGGTGCAGCCCATCGTCGTCAAAGTAGCCAAAGCTTGTGAATAGATTCATCACCCAATCGAAGGCACCGAAATCTAGGGCTTCAAGCATGTTGCCGACCTTAAATTCAAGGCGTTCGTTTTCGAATTGACTGGCGAAAGCAATGCTTTCAGGACTTAAGTCGACACCTAGGGTATGTAGTCCTTGTTCTGACAGCACCTTGGCATGCCGGCCTCTTCCACAAGCTATGTCCATAGCACGTTCACCTTCCTGTACACCAAGTTTCTTGCACAGTTCGACAATGAAAAGTCGCGCTTCGTGCTCGTCTCGATGACGGTAGAGATCGTGGTAAAATTCTGTGTTAAACCATGTGGCGTACCAGGGCGTAGACATTAGGCGAGGTAGTCAAGAACTAGGGGTTGAAACATTTTAATTATGGCTACTAAAATTACAGCAATTAATACTTTTCGCGTAATGGCATTGGCCTTTGGGTGTTGAACGACCTTTTTGGCACCAAATCTTGCGCCGGAGGCTGTTCCTAAAGCTAGTGTAAGACCGTATACCCAATCGATACTTCCGCTTAATGCGAAAATGAAAAAGGAGGGGATGGTCATTAGAAATGCGGTGAATAGCTTCATGATATTGCCGTCTTTCAGTGCATATTTTGCCAAAAGAACACTGATGGATAGAAAGAAGATTCCAAAGCCCATTTGAATGAAACCTCCATAGAGCCCTAACCCGAAATAGGCGAGCCAGATCTTAGGCGTCTTCTTATTTACCAAACCATCGGTAGGAATAAGCCATTTCTTGGGGTTAGACAACATTGTGATAAGTAAACCAATCATGATGGTACCTATGCTTGCACGCATCAAAGTCTCGGGAATATCTACTGCTAAATTGGCCCCGATAATTGCTCCGATGATGATTGGAGGAATGATGAAGTAACTCTGTCGGATCATGTACTTCACTCGAGTTGTTTTTGGCAGGGAGGAAATGGCGCTAGTCGTTTGAAAAAGCGCTCCTACACGATTCGTCGCGTTGGCAGCATTAGCATCCAAACCCAGCCACATCAGAAGTGGAAGTGTGATGGCAGAACCGTTGCCAGCAATGACATTTATGAGTCCGGCGCAGAAGCCGCCAATGACCAGAGCAATTAATTCAAGCCAATCAATCATGGGACCAAAGTTAGTTTACATTTGTAGGATAAAACGCAAAAGGGTGCCGGAAAACAGAGATTACCGCTTGGTGGTAAAAACCCTCTATGGGTTAGAGGAGATTTTAAGTAAGGAATTACTTGCTTTAGGAGGTCGTGAAATTAAGAAGCTCAATCGAGCAGTATCCGTAGTTGGTGACCTAGGATATGTCTACAAAATAAACTTAGCCTTGCGCACGGGATTACGAGTGTTACTTCCGTTGGCTGAATTTCAAATGGAAGATGTGGAGCATTACTATGAGGAGCTCCTTGCTATTCCGTGGGAAGAACATTTCGAGGTGAATACTACGTTCGCTGTGGATGTGGTAGGTCGTAATGAGCTATTGAATCATAGCAGTTTTGCCGGATTGAAGGCCAAGGACGCCATCGTGGACCGCTTCCGTGACAAAGTCGGCGACCGACCTACTGTAGAGCGTGGCACCCCTCAAGTGCCTATCCACATCCATATTTATCAGGATACCGTTCGAGTATACTTAGATGCCTCAGGAGATTCATTGCATAAACGTGGCTACCGCCTCGCTGCAGCCAGAGCTCCATTAAATGAGGTCTTGGCCGCAGGGATCATTATGCATAGCAAGTGGAACGGAGGAATGCCTGTATTAGATCCAATGTGTGGATCAGGAACGTTTTTAGTGGAAGCAGCATTGATTGCACACAACATGCCGCCAAACATCTATCGTGAGTACTTTGGTTTCCATTTCTGGAAGGGGTTCGATGAAGACCTGTATGAGAAGATTAAAGACGGGCTGCTGAGTAGAGCGAAAGAATACGACGGAAAGATATTCGGAAGAGATCTAGACGATTATGCTTTAGATGCTGCCGCAGATAATATCGAACGCTCCATGTTTGACGATGTTATTCGTTTGAAGCGGGCAGATTTCTTTGAGACAGAACCCCCAAACGCAAAAGGTCTGATGCTCGTTAATCCACCGTACAATGTGAGGATTGCAGCAGATACCCATAAATTCTACCGTGATATGGGCGATATGCTCAAACGAGAATACGCCGGGTGGACAGTAATGTGGATTACCTCAGATTTGGAAGCGATTAAAAGTATTGGCTTACGTCCGTCGCGAAAATGGAACCTCTTTAATGGAGAATTGGAATGTAAATTGTTACAGTTCGACATGTATGAAGGCACAAAAAAGATCCATAAATTGAGATAAATACATTGAAATGAAGAACCTACTTACTCTGATTGCCGCTATTTCCTTCTCAACCTTGATGGCACAAGGAACCAGTAGCAACCTACGTCGTGTTTCACGCGAGGTCGAAAAAACAATGTCAATTACCTCGGATATTATCGACGGTGTCATGACCTATAAAAAGGAGAAGAAAGTCGTCCCGTTAATTGAGGAACAATTTGGGATTTGGCGTAAGTCAAAAAGATCCATTGCTCGATTAGATGAGCCTGAAGAAGCACAACTGGTTTCTGTCGTTGGTGAGAATCTAGGTCAAATCATAGAATTGACGTCGTCGAACTTACGAGATTGGTTGGGAGAGGATCCGCGTTCTAGTTATGGACATGCCTATGTTGGCCAAATGGAGGCCATGTTCGGAGCGATAAGTACTGAAATGGAAGCTTACGCGACGCAATACGACGTTACACTCAGAGAAAGTGCCATCTTGAAGCGATTTAACGCGCAGATGGAATTGGTTGCTTATACCAAAGAAATGAAGGCCGGTGCTGCGGAAGTGGATAGCTTGGTGGCTTATTTGCAATCTGAAATTGGCACCACTGATTTGGATAAGTTATATGCCGTTCAAAAGAACCTGATAAAGGCATTGAGCAAGCACATTCGCAGCTACGGAAATGAATATTTCTACAACGGTCAGACCGATCTATATGAAGCTTACCAGAAATACTATGTAGAACTTCTTGAGTTGGCATCAGCGGATTTATTGGCCGATTTGACCAAGATGAAGTACGATCTGGTTGAGTTCAATTCTATTGCATCCTCAACGGAGGCAAGCGCCCGTAAAACCCTAAGCTTCTTCGATAATGAAATGAAGCTTTTGGCCAAACGTGAGGCACGATTCGTAAAAAAGAACCTACCTAAGGCACCGAAGAAATAGATGCTGGTTGCTGAGGTCATCTTACCGTTGCCATTGGACAAGGTGTTTCATTACGCCGTGCCCAATGAATTTGCAGGTAGGCTGGTCTCTGGTATGCGTGTATTGGTTCAATTTGGCAAGCGCAAAGAATACGCCGCATTAGTGGTTCGCGTGCTAGAATCGGAGGAGGATTTATCGCTGAAGTACCTGATCAATGTATTGGACGAGCGCCCCGTAGTGCTGGAACACCAACTCCTTCAATGGAATTGGATGTCAGGTTATTACATGGCCCCGCTTGGTGATTTGATGAATGCAGCATTGCCACCGGGACTAAAGCTCAGTTCTCAAAGCGTCTTGGTACGAGATCCCGAAGTGCTTCCAGATGAGAGTAAACTATCCGATTTATTATTCCTCTTGTACGAGGCATTGATCGGCAACGAAAAACTCACCCTTGATGAAGTGCGGTCGATCTGCAACGTCAAGAATCCTATGCCGCTCGTACAGCAAGCTTTGGAGCAAGGATGGGCGGTTCTAGAGGAGGAATTGAAAAAAGTGGCACGCGCCAAAAGGCGTAAGCTTATTCGTATTTCGCCAGAGTACCTCGCTCGTTTAGACGATGCGTTTCAAGCGACCTCGCGAAGCGAGAAGCAAACTCAAGCCTTGCTGAGCGTCGTAGCTGCCTGTGGCAGTGAGAACAAATTTATTGATAATCGAGCTTTTCGTAAAAAGCACAACATAGAGAGTGCCCAAATTCTTGCGTTAAAAAAGAAGGGTCTTGTAGAGGAGATTGAAGAGGTAGACGGCACCACGGCTGCTTCTGCTCCTCATTCTGAAATTTCACTCAGCGGTCATCAAAGTACAGCGCTTGCTCAGATAGAGGAGGGGTTTGCTGCAGGCAAGCCAACCCTTTTACACGGGGTAACCGCCTCGGGAAAAACAGAGATTTACATAGAGCTCATCAAAAAGGCTTTTGAATCGCACAAACGCGTACTCTATTTATTGCCGGAAATCGCACTGACCACACAACTCATTAATAGACTCCGTGTCCATTTTACGGTTGCTGTAAATCACAGCAGATTCACTCCGGCCGAGCGACTAGCCGCTTGGAGAGAGTCCTTGGAGCGCGATGAGCCTCTGCTGGTCTTGGGTGCACGATCTGCACTCTTTATGCCTTTACCTGATTTAGGGCTTATTATCGTGGATGAGGAGCACGAGAGCAGCTTTAAGCAATATGAGCCTTCGCCTCGCTACCATGCACGCGATACAGCAGTTTGGATGGCCAATCAACACGGCTGTCCTATCCTCTTAGGCTCCGCGACGCCTTCTTTAGACAGTATGTTTAACGCGAAGGCTGGTCGTTATCATTTGGTCCAATTGTTCCAACGTTTCCACACCGCGCCTCTTCCCGAACTGGAAGTAGTCGATATGGTCGGTGCCAAACAGCGCCGAGAGGTAAAAGGGAATTTCTCCATAGAACTCGTGGATGCAATGCGCGCAGCCCTTCAAAAAGACGAGAGCATCATCTTGTTCCAAAATAGAAGAGGATTCAGCACTTTCCAGCAGTGTCAGACCTGTGGTCACGTAGAAGGGTGTACCCGATGTGATATTTCCTTGACCTACCACAAGGGGCCCAACCAACTCAAATGCCACTATTGCGGGTACCAAACTCCTCCGGTGATGAAATGTTCTTCGTGCAGCGGCCAAAGTGTGCTTCACAAAGGATTCGGTACCGAACAAATTGCTGAGGAAGCTGCAGCACTCTTTCCTAAGGCAACTGTGAAGCGAATGGATCTCGATACTACACGTGGAAAACACGCCTTTGGGGACCTCATTCGAAGTGTGGAACAAGGCGAGGTAGATATCCTTGTAGGTACACAAATGGTCACCAAAGGATTGGATTTCGATAGAGTAGGACTGGTAGGCATTATGTCTGCAGACAACCTGCTATCGTATCCTGATTTCCGAGCCAACGAACGTGCATTTCAACTCATTGAACAGGTTAGTGGTCGTACCGGTCGAAGAACATCCAAAGGGAAGGTAGTTATCCAAAGCATGAAACCGCGTCACGCTATCATTCAGATGGCCATGAACCACGACTACGACGGAATGCTCCAAAAAGAGCTCATGGTGCGGAATGAATACAGCTATCCACCTTACGTGCGCTTAATCACCATCACCATGAAGCATCGCGACCAGAAACTTTTGCAACGCGCTGCAGGTGAATTTGCCCGTTCGCTTCGAAGCAAAATCGGGGACCGATTCCTCGGGCCAGAATTCGCGCCTATTGCTCGGTTAAAGAATCTGTATCAGATGCAGATTATCGTGAAGGTAGACAAAGGCAGTGTGGGTGCCAAGGTGCGCGACCGTATTAAAAAGGCACACAACGAAATCCTACTTAGTCCCGATTTCCACCGAGTCAAAGTGGTCTTTGACGTCGACCCTAATTCTTAAAGAAACGGCTGAAAGTTTTGTGGCGCCTCCGCAGTAATTGTGGTGGGCTCTTTTGTCGTAGGGTGACTAAAGGTCAAAGATCGGGCATGCAAACAGATGCTCTTATCCCGCTCAGCCCTTCTTGCTCCGTACTTTACATCACCCTTAATGGAATGACCTATGGCAGAGAATTGTGCCCTGATCTGGTGGTGACGACCGGTATGCAACTCAACTTCTATCAGCGAATAATTGTCCCCAGTTTTCAAAACATTATAACTCAATTGAGCTTCTTTTGCTCCTTCTTCAGGGCGTTTGAAAACAATGGCTTTGTTGTTTTTGCTGTTTTTCTTCAAAAAGTGCTTGAGGTCGTTCTTTCCGCGAAGTTGGCCCTCAACAACAGCCCAATATGTTTTCTGAGTTTGTCGATCTTTAAACGCCTTGTTCATGCGCTCGAGACCTTTGGAAGTTCTGGCAAAAAGTACCACTCCCGTTGTCGGTCGATCGAGGCGATGAATGACGCCGCAAAAAACATTGCCCGGCTTGTTGAATTTCTCTTTCAGGTAAGATTTGATGAGCTCCGGCAAAGGGAGGTCTCCCGTCTTATCAGCTTGGACAAGATCTCCAGGACGCTTATTAACGGCAACCAGGTGATTGTCTTCGTAAATGATATTTAAACGAGTGGCCAATTTAGCTTGGGTAGCTTTCGCTCTCGTTCGGGAAATCGACGTCTTTAACATCCTTCACGTACTGTCCAATAGCACCAGTGATATCATCGTATAGATTCAAGTAACGACGTAAGAAGCGTGGATTGAACTTGTGTGTCATTCCGACCAAATCGTGGAATACCAAAACTTGACCGTCCACACCTGGGCCAGCACCAATGCCGATGACAGGAATATCAAGCATCCGCGCCACCTCCTCTGCAAGTGAGGCAGGTACCTTTTCCAAAACAATCCCAAAACAACCTGCTTCTTGCAAGGCTAGGGCATCTTCCTTCAGCTTTGCAGCCTCTGCTTCTTCCTTGGCACGAACGCTGTAGGTACCGAATTTATAGATGCTCTGGGGTGTTAGTCCAAGATGACCCATAACAGGAATACCAGCCGTAAGGATACGCTTGATGCCTTCGATGATTTCAATACCGCCTTCCAGCTTCACAGCGTGACCGCCAGTTTCTTTCATGACACGAATGGCAGAATTTAAGGCCTGCTTTGAATCGCCCTGATAGGTACCAAAGGGAAGGTCAACCACAATTAAGGCGCGGTCAACGGCACGTACTACGGAGCTGGCGTGGTAAATCATGTGATCCAGAGTAATTGGAAGGGTCGTCTCGTGACCTGCCATCACATTGGACGCACTGTCGCCCACAAGAATACAATCTACGCCTGCTGCATCCACCATTTTAGCCATGGTGTAGTCGTACGCGGTTAGCATAGATATTTTTTCTCCTTGGTCTTTCATTTGCTGAAGACTGTGGGTAGTAACTTTCTTAAATTCTTTCTTCGCAACGCTCATGGTGCACGATTTTTGTGTTTTCTGTCCTACAAAGAAAAGAACTCAACCCGTAGGTTGTATTTTTGGTACCGATGAAAAACCACATTCTTACCCTTTTTGCCTTTTTCGCGCTGTTTTCGTGCGACAATTCCTTGGACATTAATGCCGATTACGACGTGGAAAATGTGGTTTACGGCCTGTTGGACAAGGATTTAGATACGCAATGGGTACGATTACACAGAACATACCTCGGCGAAGATGGATTGTTAGCGGGTGCTGTATACAGTGATAGCTTGTATTTCGATACTGCCGCTATCTATCTTGCTCAACTGAATGCCAGCGGCGATGTTATCAATACCTACGAGTTTTACCGCAAGGACACCAACGCACTAGAGCCTGGCATCTTTACCACGGATAATTACCGGTTGTATTGGACCGATGCTCCTATTGATAAGTCTTTTGAATACCGCATTCGCGGCTTTATACCGGGTAATAACAACTTTGAAGCGGTTACTCCGATTGTTGGAAACGTGAGCATCACCAAACCAAGAGGTTTCCAAAAGATTTCATTCGGCATCAGTAACGCGGAGTTTAAATGGGAGGCAACCAAGAATGCACGTTTGTACCAAGGCTACCTGCATTTTAAATACAAAGAAGCTTCTCGATTCAATCTCCAAGACAGTGTAATTAAAACATTAACCTATGCGCTCCCAGTGCGTACCGGAAGTAATCTCAATGGCAATGGAACGTTTGTCTCGGAGGTCACTTACGATGCTTACTTTCGCTTTCTACGTAATAACATAGGTACTACCACAGATAAGGTTCGTGTATTCAAAGGCATGGATGTTGAAATTTGGGCAGCTGCCGACGATTACGCCACGTACATTAATGTGAGTCAACCGTCTCAAGGAATTGTTCAAGAGAAACCCTTGTTTTCCAATATTGATGGTGGTATTGGATTGTTTTCGTCGAGAGCTGTCGGGATACAGGAAAATGTACAGTTGAGCACGTATTCTATGGATAGCTTGTGGCGTGGCATCTTTACCTGCGATATGGGTTGGGTCGATTTTCAAGGGATCGATTCATGCATCTGCGTAGACGGAGATAAGGTCTGCTTCTAGGCTAGGCTTTATGACCTTTTGGCAGAAGGTCCTTTCATTTTGACATAGTTTTTACCAAAATGCTGACACTTTGGAAGTGAAATTGGCCCGAAAAGCTAATGGCACAAGGCTTGTTTATACGAGGTCGTACTATTTGAATTGATAACCTTAACTAATATAAAATGGGTAAAATCATAGGAATTGACCTCGGAACAACGAACTCTTGTGTCTCTGTAATGGAGGGTAACGAGCCAGTAGTAATTCCAAACAGCGAAGGAAAAAGAACGACTCCTTCTATTGTAGGTTTTGTAGAAGGCGGTGAGCGTAAAGTTGGTGATCCAGCAAAACGCCAAGCCATTACCAACCCCGAAAAAACGGTTTACTCTGTGAAGCGATTCATGGGTGAGAAATTTTCAAATGTTCAATCGGATGCCGGACGTGTTCCTTACACAGTTGAAGCAGGCGATAACGATACACCTCGTGTAAACATCGACGGACGTCAGTACACGCCGCAGGAGATATCAGCCATGATTCTTCAGAAAATGAAGAAGACTGCTGAGGATTACTTGGGCGCCGATGTGAGCGAGGCGGTAATTACCGTCCCAGCATATTTTGACGATGCACAGCGTCAAGCGACGAAAGAGGCAGGTGAAATTGCTGGCTTGAACGTACGTCGTATCATCAACGAGCCAACAGCCGCGGCTTTGGCATACGGATTAGATAAAAAAGGCCAAGATCAAAAAATCGTTGTTTTTGACTGTGGTGGTGGTACGCACGATGTATCAGTACTAGAATTAGGTGATGGCGTTTTTGAAGTAAAATCTACCGACGGTGATACACACCTTGGTGGTGATGACTTTGATCAAGTATTGATCGATTGGTTAGCGGAAGAGTTCAAAGCAGAGGAGTCTATGGATTTGCGCCAGGATAACATGGCATTGCAGCGTTTAAAAGAGGCTGCAGAGAAAGCTAAGATTGAATTGTCGTCAACAACCTCAACTGAAATTAACTTACCGTACATCACAGCAACAGCTTCAGGGCCGAAGCACTTGGTACGTACGTTGAGTCGCGCTAAGTTTGAACAATTGGCAGCCTCATTGATTGAGCGCACCATTGCTCCAGCAAAATCGGCACTTCAGAATGCAGGTTACTCGACTTCAGAGATTGACGAAGTCATCCTAGTAGGGGGTACTACGCGTATTCCAGCAATACAAGAAGCTGTAAAAGGATTTTTCGGTAAAGAACCATCAAAAGGTGTAAACCCTGATGAGGTAGTAGCTATTGGTGCTTCGATCCAAGGTGGTGTCCTAGCAGGTGATGTAAAAGACGTGCTTCTTCTGGATGTAACGCCTCTTTCATTGGGTATCGAAACCATGGGTGGTGTAATGACGAAGTTGATCGAAGCGAACACGACTATTCCTACGAAGAAGGCAGAGACCTTCTCAACGGCTGCAGACAATCAGCCTTCTGTAGAGATTCACATCCTTCAAGGTGAGCGTCCAATGGCAGGGGATAACAAAACTATCGGCCGATTCCACTTGGACGGTATCCCAGCTGCACCGCGTGGTGTACCTCAGATTGAGGTGACCTTCGATATCGATTCAAACGGTATCCTAAACGTAAGTGCGAAGGATAAGAACACTGGTAAAGAGCAAAACATTCGAATCGAAGCTTCTTCAGGTTTGAGCCAGGAAGAGATCGATCGTATGAAGCAAGAAGCGGAAGCAAATGCTGATGCAGATAAGAAAGCGAAAGAAGAGATTGACAAGCTCAACGCAGCAGATAGCATGGTTTTCCAAGTAGAGAAGCAAATGAAGGAAATCGAAGGCAAGCTTCCAGAAGATAAGCAAGGTCCTATCGATGCAGCATTGGCAGAGCTTAAAGCAGCACACGGCGCAAAAGATATCGCAGGTTGTGATGCGGCTCAAGAAAAGCTCAACGGTGCGCTTCAAGCGGCTTCAGCAGAAATTCAAGCAGCAATGCAGCAAAACCAAGGCGGTGGCGATCAAGGTCCTACTGACGGTGGTGGTGATGCTGGCGGAGCTGATGATGTCACTGACGTAGATTTTGAAGAGGTGAAATAATCCCTACTCAAGGTTATAGCAAGCCCCCGCGCCCTCGGCGCGGGGGCTTTTTTATTTATCTTCGGGCTTTCACTCAAAAAACGCAGTACACGTATGGATTTGGCATCTCTTAATGACATTCTAGCAATTATTGACGGATACATTGGCGGCTCTAGCTGGTTTGTCTTTGCCCTTCTCGGTTCAGGGATATTCTTCACGATTTATTTGAAGTTCCCTCAAATCAGATTTTTCAAGCATGCCATCGATGTGGTGCGTGGCAAATTTGATGAGGAAGGGGCGAAAGGGGATACCTCTCATTTTCAGTCCTTGGCTACAGCATTGTCCGGTACAGTAGGTACAGGAAATATTGCGGGTGTAGCCTTTGCCATCCACCTAGGTGGACCGGCAGCACTGTTCTGGATGTTGGTGACAGCTGCCTTAGGTATGACCACCAAATTTGTGGAGGTGACGCTTAGTCATAAATACCGTGAATTTGCCGAAGACGGCACAGCTTCAGGTGGACCGATGTACTACATGAAGAACAAATTGAACATGAAGTGGATGGCGGCACTTTTCGCTGTAGCTGCGATCATTAGTTCATTCGGGACGGGTAATATGCCACAAGTGAACAGTATTGCTGCATCGTTGAAAGCTACGTTTGGTATCGAAGAAATTGTCACTGGTGCAGTCCTTTCAGTGCTGCTCGGTTTGATCATTCTAGGGGGTATTAAGCGCATTGCTGCCGTAACAGAAAAGCTCGTACCTATAATGGCAATCATTTATGTGATTGGCGCCTTGTCGGTCATTGTGATGAACTATGAGAATATCATTCCTTCTTTCATCAGCATTTTCGCAGATGTATTTACCGGTTCTTCTGCCGCAGGCGGTTTCTTGGGAGCAACCATTGCTTATGCCTTTAACCGCGGTGTGAACAGAGGATTATTTTCTAATGAGGCGGGTCAGGGTTCGGCACCTATTGCCCATGCTGCGGCAAAAGCGGAGCACCCGGTGAGTGAGGGTATGGTAGCCATTCTTGAGCCGTTTATTGATACCATTGTCATCTGTTCCATAACTGGTCTAACACTATTAAGCTCAGGTGTTTGGAATGAAAAACATCAAAACGACTTTAGCTATTCGGATATGGTAATTGCTGAAGATCTACTTACTGAAGTAGCGGATGGAACAGCTCTGTTTGAATACTACAATAATGGTGGTGAAATCGCTGAGTTTACAGGTCAGCTTCAAGTTACAGACGGCACCCCCGAAGGAGTAACCATCCTTCACGCAAGATCCATTGCGGAGGATGTAGTCATTAGTAGCGCGGGTGCACCATATACTGGTACAGTTGTTATTGAAAACGGTCGCGTAAAAGACCCTTCGAAGTACACCTTCTCAGGAAAATCTTTGGTACACAGCGCGCCGCTCACGGCTATTGCATTTAATAAAGGATTATTTGGCGATTTTGGCCAGTACATCGTGGCCATTGGTTTGCTGCTATTTGCCTTTTCAACCGCAATTTCTTGGAGCTATTACGGGGGTAGAAGTGTGACCTACTTATTTGGTGTTAAATACGTGAACTATTACCGTATCGTATACGTCTTTGGATTCTTTTTGGCGGCCATCATTGATACTACAATCGTCTGGACCTTCGCTGGTATTGCGATTGCGCTGATGACACTGCCGAATTTGATTGGAATTTTCTTGCTGAGGAAAGACATGAAAAACAGCATTGAGGATTATAAAAAACACCTGAAAAAGAACTTCGATACCGAGATTTAATAAATCAATGATTGAACGGCGTTAAACCTTGAATATTTGCGACTGTCTACTTGACATCAATGCTTATCTTGTTCAAGTTAACAATACGTCAATGAAACGATTACTTCTCAGTGCTGCTGCAGTACTATTAGCATTCTCTATGAATGCTCAAATTAGTAGTGATACCCTAACCTACACTCGAGGTACACTAGGAGTTCAAGCGGTATTCCCCGTCAATATTAATTCTCAGTCCTCTTGTGCCGATACTATGGGGATCTCCATTCCTTCCGGACACTGGATTTCTTCCATAGAGCTAAAGTATGAGGTGCAGACCCAAGGCGGTGGTTTTGGAGGTGTAGCTCCTAACGATGTAGGGACCTACGTTGAGTTTGTGAGCGAAAGCACTAAAGAGACTGGTTTGACTTACGGAACTTCAGGTACAAACGGAACGACGGAATCCGTATCAAGAACCATTAATGAGTTTAATGGAGCGGTCACGGATACCTTCTTGGTATTTAAGTTGCATCCGCTTCGTCAGGCGTTTACAGCAGCTTGTGATACTAACTCGGCTAAGATAACCGACAGTACCTACCAAATCATTGTTAACCACTATCCTGCGCCAACATGTTTCCAGCCGACCAACCTTGCGGTGGACTGGACTATGAGTGATCAAGCACAATTGTCTTGGACTACAGGTGGCTCTTCTTCTTGGGAAGTAGAATACGGTGCGCCAGGATTTACCCCAGGTACAGGTACGAGACTAGCAGCATTAACTAACCCGTTTGTAGTTACAGGTCTTACAGCATCAACATCCTACGAGTTCATTGTTCGTGATTCGTGTGCGGTGGGTAATACGAGTATTTGGTCAGCGGCAGCTGAAGATTCAACACGCTGTGCA
Source organism: uncultured Schleiferiaceae bacterium (assembly GCA_965655745.1). Classification (GTDB taxonomy): domain Bacteria; phylum Bacteroidota; class Bacteroidia; order Flavobacteriales; family Schleiferiaceae; genus UBA10364. Next base: position 11,057 of record CBFHHP010000015.1, on the reverse strand, counting down.
CCAATAACTTTTACAACATCTTACACCGAAAACTTTAACAGCACCACGGATTGGGTACCGGGTTCAGGTTTTGACAACGACAGCTCAACCGTACCTTCTTGCTGGTTGAGAAACCCAACAAGCCCTAACGGTGGCCAAGGCTACGCATGGGGTGTTGCTGACGATAGTACAGGTACTTCGGGCACAGGACCATCTGCCGGTAGAGGCGGTTCAGGCCAATACATTTACGCTGAAGCTTCAGGCGCAGCGAACCAAAGTGTGGCAGAAATTACGTCTCCATTAATTGACTTAAGCGCACTCAGTGTTCCTGAGCTTAACTTCTACTACCACATGCGTGGTGCACAGATCAACGAATTGAAAACAGAAGTTTGGTCAAAGAGTACAGGTTGGGTGAACGTTGGTGCAATCAACGGTCCACAACAAACGGCACTTTCAGATACATTCTTACTACAGACCTATACTTTGAGCCAATTCGTAAACGACACCGTATTGGTTCGTTTCTCGGCTTCAAGAGGATTTGGTCTTGATAATCAAGCAGATATTTCAATCGATGACTTTGGATTTGAAGAGGCGCCGACCTGTCCAGATCCATCTAACTTGTTGGTGGTAAGTCGCACGATGACAAGCATAACACTTGGGTGGACTGCAGTTAATGCTGCATCTTGGGACATTCAATACGGTGCCCCGGGAGCAGCCTTAGGAGCCACAGCCAACACGACTGTTAGTGCTTCTACTAATCCAAAAGAAGTAACGGGACTTAGCAATGGTACCGTCTATCAGTTTTGGGTACGAGAGGTATGTGGACCGTCCGATCAATCCGGATGGGTGGGGCCTATTCTAGCCACCACGCACTGTACGCCAGTAACGGCTCCATGGAGCGAGGACTTTGATTCTACACTATGGATTCCAGGAACAGGATTCTATAATGCTGGCGATGCATTAGCAGCTTGTTGGGTGCGTACTCCAGAGAAGGATACTTTACCGTCATCACCCTTCTCTTGGGGCGTAAGAACCGCAGGTACTTCAACGGGAAATACCGGTCCAACTGCCGATGTAAGTGGTTCAGGTAACTACCTTTACGCAGAAGCGTCGGGTGGTGCACCAAACCAAGAAGCGTTTGTGGAGTCTCCAATGATCGATATGAGTGCTTTGCTAAAACCGCAGGTTAGTTTCTACTACAACATGCGCGGTTTCTTCGTGAACACCTTAAAACTCCAGGTGTGGGTAGATTCTACCCAAACTTGGGATACCTACTTCACAAAATCAGGCAACCAAGGAAACCAGTGGTTGTTTGAAGAGGTTGATTTGAGCGGATTTGCCGGTGATACCATCGTCCTTCGCTGGTCTGCGATAAAAGGAAACGGATCACAGGGCGATATAGCTATTGACGAAGTAGTAGTAGAGGATCAACCATTGTGTCCAGATCCGTCAAACTTTGCATTGACCGATGTTACTTCGACTACAGCTACATTCTCGTGGGCCACAGGTGGTTCAACAACTTGGAACTTAGTAGTAGGTACTGCAGGTTTCACACCTTCGGCTACCGGTTTAACGAATTTGACCACTACTACAGGCGTAGCAACGGGATTAACGGCGGGTACTTCCTACGACGCTTATGTTCGTGATACTTGTGGTGCCCTAGGTGCTTCTATGTGGATTGGGCCTATTACGTTTAATACCTTATGTAATCCATATACAGCTCCTTACGCTGAAAATTTCGATTCTACTTCTTGGGCAACAGGCGCGAACCAAACACCGGGTCAGATCGATGGTTGTTGGCAACGCGGCGATACGATAGAATATTTTTGGAAGGCAGGACCTCCGATCCTCCAAACCAATAACACAGGTCCTTCTGGAGATCACACCTCGGGTTCTGGCGGCTACGCATTTACCGAAGCTAATACTGGTTTTGGCGGTAGTTCTATTTTTACCAACGAACTGATCTCACCATTAGTAGATGTGAGTCCATTGACTACTCCGGAGATGACCTTCTGGTACCACATGTACGGTAGTCTGATCAATAAGTTAGTGGTTCAAGTGAGAGCAGATGGTGGTTCTTGGACTACCTTAAGCACTATAAATGGTGCACAGCAATCTTCTTCTAACGATGCCTGGAAAGAGCAAATTGTGGACTTGTCTGCCTATGCTGGCGATACCATACAAGTCAAATTTATCGCACATCGTTATCAAGGATTTAACAATCAAGTCGATATTAGTTTGGATGACGTTGATATTCATGAAGCTCCAACTTGTCCTAAACCGAGCAATTTGGTCGCGTCGAATGTTACTAGTGCTAGCGTAGATTTAGCTTGGACCACAGGAGGTGCGTCAAATTGGCAAATTCAGTATGCCGCAGGTTCTATTGTAGCAGCGGGAAACAATCCTTTCACACTCACAGGGTTGTCACCGAATACTACCTATGATATATATGTCCGGGATTCGTGTGGATCAGGCGATGTTAGTCCTTGGTTGGGTCCAATTACCATTACCACGCTGTGCGGTATGGAAACAGCACCATGGGAAGAGGATTTCGAAGGTGCAGGTTTTGATGCCGCTACTGGAGATTTTGATGGTTGTTACACGATAACTAGTTCAACAACTTATTACTGGCAAACAGGCACTGGTGCTACACCTACGGGCAATACTGGACCTTCCGCTGACCATACTTCAGGTTCTGGAAAGTACGGGTATATTGAATCTGGGTTTGGCTTCAATGGCGATACTGAGGCAGAAATGGAAACCATGGAAATAGATTTGGATACCTTGAGTACGCCTGAACTTACATTCTGGTGGCATGCCGCGGGTAGCAATATTGATGAAATGGAAGTGGAGATTTACGACGGTTCGACGTGGACATCAGAATTGACCATCAATAGCTCAAACAATACACTGCAGTCTGGTCCCGGTGATCCTTGGCAAGAAGCGGTTATTGATTTAACTTCCTATGCAGGAGATACCATTAAGGTACGATTTACAGGCGCTCGTTCGAGTACCTTTGGATTTACAGCCACACAAGCAGATTGGGCAATAGATGATATTGAGATAGATAACGCCCCTACGTGTTTGAAACCTACAGCTATTACCAGCACTGCTAGTACCACTACTTCTATAACATTGAGTTGGACCACAGGTGGGTCTAGCAACTGGCAGATTGAATACGGTGCTCCAGGTTTTACCCCAGGAACCGGAACAATTGTTAGTGCTAGCACTAATCCTTACACAGTCACAGGATTAAATCCATCGACCTATTATGATTTCTGGGTTCGTGATTCCTGTAGTGCAACTGATGTTAGTGATTGGGCAGGGGCATTTGCAGCTCCTACAGCCTGTGGTACGGCAGTAGCTCCGTATTTAGAAGATTTCGAAAATGGTTTCGTCGGGGGAACAGATAATAATCAGGGTCACAACATCGGAGCAACTATTAGTCCTTGTTGGACGCGAACGGATACCGATACCAACTACCGTTGGGGTGGACGTACCGGTGGAACTGCTACCGGTCCTACCGGTCCTTCAGGTGATCATACTAGCGGTTTCGGTAGCTACGTATATACTGAATCGAGCTACTCAACTGGAACACCTTCTGCCACCTTGACTTCACCAAGTATTGATCTAAGTACTTTGACTACTCCAGAGATGAAGTTCTGGTACCACATGTGGGCACAAGGAAACGGTTCACAGGGAACGCTCGTTTGGGCCATCCAAGATGTGGCAGTGGGTACTTGGGTTGATTTAGATTCAATCTCAGGCAATCAAGGAAACAACTGGATCGAAGTAGTTGAAGACTTAAGTTCTTATGCGAACAAAACTGTGAAAATAAGATTCACGTCAACTAAATCCAGTGGTAATAATGCTCAATGGGGTGATATTGCCATTGATGATTTGAGTATTGATGAGGCGCCAACGTGTCCGGAGCCAACGGCAATTACTGCGGTAGCGACGTCAACTACTGATGTTGATGTGAGCTGGACAACCGGTGGTTCAACGTCATGGCAGATTGAATACGGTGCTCCAGGTTTTATGCCAGGTACGGGTACCATCATTAATGCGCTCACCAATCCATTTACAGTGACCGGTCTTACTTCTGGCGCTTCGTACGACTTTTATGTACGTGACTCTTGTGGTGCTGGTGATGTTAGTCTGTGGGTTGGTCCTGCCTCTGCAACCACCTTTACTTGTACAGGTGGCTGTACATACACCTTAGAACTTAGTGACGATTATGGCGATGGCTGGGCTGCGAACGGACCGTACACCATATTCCATCAATTGGCTGTGACTACAGGTACTGTGACTACTAATTACACGATGAATACTACATCCGGTGCATTGGGTTCCAACGAAACATTCACTTTCAATGTTTGTGATGGAGACACGCTTTATCTCGAATTTATAGATAATGGTCAATGGGAAGACGAATGTGGATATACGCTTAAAGATCCTAACGGCATTGTGGTTTCTAGCGTTGCTAATGGTTCAATGACTGCTGGTATTAAATACCAAGGTGCTGCCAACTGTAGCTCACCGTGTCCAGCGCCAGCGCCGACATTTACATTCACGGATAACTTCTTGAGTGTTGATTTTGATGCGACGGCTTCAACAGGTGCTGCGCTTACCTATGCTTGGGACTTCGGTGACGGAAATAATGGTACTGGAAATACTCCCACACATCTCTATGGCGCTGGCGGTACCTATGTAGTGACCCTCACAGCAACAGATTCTTGTAATCAAAGCTTCGACTTTGTAGATACCATTCAAGTATGTGAAGAATTGACTACTGCGAACATTTCTTACACGCAGAGTGCCTTTGATATCAACTTTGATGCCTCTGGGGTTGCCGGGGCCGACTCTGCCATTTGGTCTTTCGGAGACGGAAATGTGGGTAATACATTAACGCCAACCAATACTTATTCCGGTTCTGGAAACTTCCAAGTAAATGTAACCGTTTATAATGCCTGTGGCGATCAAGTGGATACCACCTTCTTCGTAACTATTTGTGTGCAACCTACTGCTACATTCTCTGCTAAAATTTTAAGTGCGGGAGGTACTGGAATGCAGGTTCAGTTTGACGGTACAAACTCAACAGGTGGTAGCAGCTACTTGTGGAACTTTGGTGACGGAAATACCAATACGACTTCTAATTATCCATTGCATACCTATTCCGTAAGTACTACTGCATATGTAGTTTCCCTAACAGTTTACAACACGTGTGGCGATTCTCATACCTACTCCAGCGTTTTAGGTGATGCTTTAGGTGAAGACGAATACACACTGTTCAATTTGAAGGTATTCCCGAATCCTGCTAAAGGGTTCATTACACTTGAGAGTGATGCAGGTATGGAAGGCACCATTTCGCTCATTGATGCGCTTGGCCGTACAGTGGTAGAGATCAATGCAAATGGCATGTCTAACCAAGTATTAGATGTGCGCGATTTAAGTGCTGGTGCGTATGTCTTAAGAGTGTTGAATAACGGTCAGCTCTTCCAAGAGCGCGTTCAGATTGTGAAGTAATTCGAATCGTGATAAAGCAAAAAGCCGCCCCATTGGGGCGGCTTTTTTTGTACATCAGAAAATTTGGCTTACGCCTTTTTGACAAATTCACTTTTTAGCATCATTGCACCGAACCCGTCAATCTTACACGCGATGTTATGGTCGCCATTCACAAGCTTTATACGGCTGACTTTAGTGCCTGGTTTAATAGGCTTGGGAGCACCTTTCACAGGGAGTGATTTGATGACTACCACACTGTCGCCATTCTGTAAGACATTCCCATTGGCGTCATATACGGCGCCTTCCTTCGCGACATCGTCAGGATTCCATTCGTGACCACATTCAGGACAGACTAAGAGCGCATCCATTTCGTAGGCATAAGGCGATTTACATTCAGGACATGGCGGGTAATTAGACATATTTTAGTTGTTAGGTAATAAAAAGAAGATGCCACTAATCAGTGTGAGCAATGCAATCATTGAAAAGGCAAGCGAAGGGTAGCCCATTGCTCCCGCGGCAAAACCCGTAAGGGCGCCAAAGACATAGCCCATATCTCTCCAAAATCGATACGTTGCCAACGCTTTAGGACGCCACACAGGGTGACTGTTATTGCTAATACCGACCAAGAAGGTCGGGTAGACTAGTGCGGTACCTATTCCAATGAGTAGGTAGGGAATAACTGAAAGCGCACCCTCTGGAAAAAGAAACAGCCCAAGTGACTGTAAGATCATTCCCGAGGCGCAAAGCGTCTTTATGCTCCCTGTATTGGATAAAGGACCAGTGAATAATTGGCCCAAACCCCATGAAGCTGCATGAATACCGGTGAGAAATCCAATGGTGGTAAGACTCGCATCCATAGAGAGCAAGGTAACGGGCACTAGTGCCCAGAGAATACCATCATTGGCATTGTTGATCAGACCGCCGACACTAAATAATCTTAACGCACCATTTTTCCAGCTGGTATGGGTGAAGATATTAGCGGGAGTAGTCTCTGAAGTATCGTATTCTTCTTGTGCTTCCACCAAGGCCCAAGGGCGTGTATCTGGTAAAAAGAGTAGGGCGATGACGAGTGCAAGAAGAATCACAGCGCCGCTGGCAATCAGTATGTAGCGAAAATCGCCATTGGTGTCCATGAACGAAGCTGCAAGTGCGGAGGCGCCACCCACTGCGAGATAGCCGGCACTCTCATTTAGGCCCATGGCGGTGCCTCGAAGTCGTTTGCCTACAATATCTATCTTCATGATAACCGTGGTAGACCACGTGATACCTTGGCTTAGACCAAGCGCCACATTAGCGGCAATAGCCATCCAAGGTGCATTCATGGTCAAGAGGAGGTAAGGAATGATTGCCGCAATGCACCAGCCTAAAACTAAGGACCACTTTCGGCCGATATAGGTGAGTAGGTGACCCGTGAATAAATTGGCCACAGCTTTCGATAGACCAAAAGTTGCTACCATGATGAGCGAAGATTGTGCCTCTTCTATACCCCAGCTCGAGGTGATTACCGGCAGTAGACTGCGCTCAAAACCAACCATGGCACCCACAAAAGCGCTCATGAGAACCAATAGTGTAAACAAGGGCCAATTCTCTTTAAGGCCTAATCTACGCTGCTTCACTTTTTACGAATCTTAATACCAAACCAGGCATAGATGAGCGTCATTACCGGTGAAATCAGGTTAAAGAAGGCGTACATGAAATAATCGCCTGTAGCTACCCCTAATACGGAGCTTTGGTAGGCACCACAAGTATTCCATGGGATAAGAACAGAGGTTACTGTACCGCTGTCCTCAAGCGTTCTACTCAAGTTTTCCGGTGCTAACCCTCGTTTATCGTAGACGTCTTTGAACATTCTACCAGGAACGACAATGGCCAAATATTGGTCTGAAGCAGTTACGTTTAATACACCACACGCAACAAGAGTACTTGTGATTAGTGATGCCGTATTCTTGGCAAGACCCACAATGGCTGCAGTTATAGTTGCTAAAAAGCCGCAGGCTTCCATTGCACCGCCAAAGGCCATTGCACTTAGGATGAGCCATACGGTGCCCATCATACCCGACATACCAGAGCTACTCAGGAGATCGGCGAGAATAGGGTTGTCGCTAGGAATGGATATATCACCGTACACACTGCGCATAGCCGTTTCATACAATGGATAATTACCGCTGCCAAGTTGGGTCAACAGGTTTCCTTGGAACAGTAAGGCCATTATAAGACCGCCAACTATACCCACGGAAATAGCGACCAATGCATCTGTCTTTTGAGAAATAAGTGCAATGACCCCTACAGGGACTAAGAACACCCAAGGTGTTACGTTAAAGGTCTCAGCGATGAGGTTTTGAACTACTGCAATTTCTTCGGAATTCAGGGCGCCATTGGAATAGCGCAAGCCTATAACCGTGAACAGGATTAACGATATAACTAGACTAGGTACCGTCGTGTAAAGCATGTAACGGATGTGCGTGAATAGATCTGTTCCAGCCATAGCAGGAGCAAGGTTGGTCGTATCGCTCAAAGGACTTAGTTTATCACCGAAATAGGCACCCGAGATGACGGCACCTGCAACAATAGCAACAGGTATTCCCATGGTTTGTCCAATCCCCATGAGTGCGATACCTACCGTCGCTGTTGTTGACCAAGAAGAACCAGTACTCAAACTGACCAGGGCAGAAATAACAACGGCCGTCGGTAAAAAGAAGGTGGCATTAATCAGATCCAGCCCGTAGTATATCATGGCCGGCACAATACCGCCAACGAGCCAAGTACCTGCAAGTCCTCCAATGAGAATAAGGATATAGATGGCACTCGCCGTATCCTTAACATTGGCTTTGATTTTGTCTAGAATGGCTTCGACTTTCGTACCGTTCATGGCACCAATACCGCCTGCAACAAGTGCTGAAACGAGCAGGATGACTTGGTTTGAACCACTGAGGGCGTCATCGCCGTAGACATAGCCTACATTAAACCAAAGTAAAAGCATGAGCACTACCAATGGGCTCAATGCCAGTAGCAGCTGTAGAGTGTGTTTCTTTTGTGCCATATCACGCAAGATACAACGCGTGAGTCTACTTAGCTCATCGCGGTGATAATGTCTTGCTTGGTGATAATGTGATACCCTTCACCAAATTCAACGAGTACTGCACGGTGTCCTTCTTTCACCATTCGAGCTACGTCTTCAATAGGTGTGGTAAGCTCAACTACCGGATAAGCCGCACCCATCACTTCACCAATAAGCACATTGGAATTTGGGTTGTCTAACATGCAGTTCAGTATGCATTGATCGTCAATAGCACCTACCACTTTCCCTTCTTCAATAACAGGGATTTGAGTGATGTCATGGGTCTTCATCAAGCTTGCCGCATTGCTGAGCGGGGCAGTAGGGCTCACCGTAACTAGAGGTAAGTGACTGTGTCCGTCGATGAGGTCTTTCGCGACTTTGTTGGCAGGAGCGAGGAATCCTCTATCGCGCATCCAATCGTCGTTGTATACTTTTCCTACATAACGAGATCCGTGGTCGTGGAAGAGCACAACCACCACATCGTCAGGGGTAAGCTGGTCTTTAAGTTGACGCAGTCCTTGGAAGGCAGAGCCGCAGCTGTATCCTAAGAACAGACCTTCTTTCTTGGCCAATTCTCTGGTTGCTACTGCACCGTCCTTATCCGTTACTTTTTCGAAGTAATCGATCACATCAAAGTCGACATTCTTCGGCAGAATATCTTCGCCAATACCTTCGGTGATGTAACTGTAAATTTCCTTTTCGTCGAATTCTCCGGTCTCGTGGTACTTTTTGAATACCGAGCCGTAGGTGTCAATTCCCCAAACCTTAACAGTAGGGTTTTGCTCTTTTAAATATTTCCCAACTCCTGAAATAGTCCCTCCAGTGCCCACACCTACCACGAAATGAGTCACTTTGCCTTCCGTCTGCTCCCAGATTTCAGGTCCTGTGCTTTCGTAGTGTGCCTCGCGGTTGCTGAGGTTGTCGTATTGGTATGGGTAGAATGAATTTGGAATTTCTTCATTTAATCGTGATGCAACGCTGTAGTAGCTGTCCGGATGCTCCGGTGCGACATTCGTTGGGCACACAATAACCTCTGCACCCATTGCGCGCAGGATATCCATCTTCTCCTTGCTTTGTTTGTCACTGAGCGTGCATATGAGTTTGTAGCCTTTAACAATAGCCGCCAAAGCAAGTCCCATACCCGTGTTTCCCGAGGTACATTCGATGATGGTGCCTCCGGGTTTTAAATCACCGCGTGCTTCCGCATCTTCCACCATTTTCAGCGCCATGCGGTCTTTCACGCTATGTCCAGGATTGAAGTATTCCACTTTGGCGTACACAGGGCAAGGGAAATCCGCCGCGATTTTATTGAGTTTGATCATTGGAGTATCTCCAATGGTATCAAGGATGCTGTCGTAAATAGGACGCATAAGATTGTTTTTGGGTTGCTTCAAAGTTACGCAACTATTGCAAGGCTGCTAAAGGCTTTAAGAGAATCTTATACTCTTTATGGGGTCCAATTTTGAAATCCACCGCACCGGGAATCGAAGGACGACAAAAGCTACAGTTAGGAAAGCGGCATTGGCGGAAACAATCCAAACGAAATCGAAGGATATCGGTGCCACTGAAATATAGTAAGTACTAGGGTCCAATTCTATGATCCCAAACTGCCATTGCACAAAACTTGCTCCCAATCCAATGAGATTACCCCACATCAACCCTTGCGCCAGTATACGCATGCTTAGCCACATAAATACTTGTAAGATCAATCGATCCGAAGCGCCCAACGCCTTTAGCGTACCAATCATTCTGGTGCGGTCTACCATCAACACGAGCAAAGCAATACATAGGTTAGCTACAGCAACTATGAGCACTATAGCTAATACCAATAAGATGTTCGTGTCAAAAAGCTCTAGCCAGCCAAATATCGCAGGGTGGCGGTACTCTAAGCTTTGAACTTGCATGTTGTAGGGAACAATGGCGTTCCAATAGGCAGCAACCGTATTTCGGTGCTTAGCATCGTTTAAGACTATGCTGTAATGGGTTACACTGTCGTTTCTCCAACCGTTTAACCGTCGTACATCGTCAATATTCATGATGATGTGGTTCAGGTTAAATTCGTCCAACCCTGTTTCAAAGGCACTTAATACGACGGCATCCCGCAATCTTGGTGCACTTTGTTGGTCTCTGATGGAGACTAGTACTGCGGTATCACCCACCGACAAGGCCAGGTTTTTCAATAAGGACCGAGATACATGAATACCATAGCGTCCTTTACTCGAAGGTTCTTCTAAAGAAAACTCCGCAAGAAAACTACTCATCTTAAGGCTGTCGTAACCAATAATCTCGATGCCCTCAAAAACATCTTGTGATGGATTGACCAAGAGCGAGGCCTTTCGGATTTCGGCGTGCATCTGCGCTACTAATCCTTCCGATAATATAGCCCCTTGTAACGAGTCTGAGAGTAGAATAGCACCGCTTTCACCAGTGCGTTTCATGGAATACTCGTTGATATTGATGTCGCCCTCTAAACTTCTGAATTGGTCATTTATAGCATGTTGCAAACCCTTGCCTG
>CBFHHP010000014.1:28928-39566 GCA_965655745.1 uncultured Schleiferiaceae bacterium | reverse complement strand
CTGCCAAACTGAATCAAATTGTGAACCTACTGGGACGCCCACTTTTGCCAGTTGGATACCTTGTCCATCACCAAAATCTAGGTAAGCGGAATCAATCCCTCCAAATAAAAATCCATCCGGCTGAAACGTACAGTTAAACGGTGAACAACCCGTGTCCTGGACGGCATAAAGTGAAGCTACCGGAAGAGGTTTGATAATTAACGTATCGAAAGAAACCACTATGCCGCAGCAATTCAAGAGTGTCAAAGAAACTATGTAAGTAGTATCTCGATCAAATGCAGATGGTAATGTTGGATAAGCAATATTCTGATTATAGCCCTTTGAAAAGATGAGCTGCTTAATTCCCTCTTGTACTGTGAAAATCTCAACATATCCAGAATCCTGTTCTCCAAAAGTAGAATCTATGATCACAGGTTGGTAGGGTCCACAGAATTCGGATTGACTAAAACGGATATCTGCAAAAAGATCTTCTTTCACTTCGAGATGAATTAAACTGTCTCGTTCGCAACCATATTCATTCGAATATTTTACCAAAAGTTTCTCCGAACCAGAATTAACATACACAAATGAGGCACTGTCTCCATTTGCATCAATAATGCTGTCACCGGTCCAGTCCCATGAAGCTAAATACTGAGAGCCTGATGTGTTTGTAGCATTCCAGTTTAGAAAGAACAGATTTGTATCAGCTCTACAGATGGAATCAAAACTACATTTTGAATTGGATAGTATTTGTGCAGTCGGAGCCTCAAAAACCCGAATGGTATCACTAAGAGATCGGCTACAGTTGTATTCATCTAATCCGGTCAATAAAAATGGATGCTCTCCGGGTGGAACTATTAAGCGCACCCTAGAAGACGATTGTAGTGTTGTATCAGGCAGGAACCAGCTCCAATCAATTTGGGGGTTGATTGTAGAATCTACGTACAAGAGTACAGTGTCCGTAGAGCAAGAACCAATCGGAGTAGACAGGGAAATTATGATCTCTGGAGTAATGTAGAAGGGTACCTCAAAGGTTGAATCACATAGTTGATTCTCTCCAACCGAAATTTGATGAATCAAACTATAGCTGCCACTACCTAAACCTGCAGTATTTAAGCTGTCTATTATGGTGTCATTCAAAGAAGTAATTAACTGGCGTGCAGAATCTAATACGTACCAATTATGAATACCCCCAAAATCATCTGTTCCTGAAATAGAGAGGGCTTCTTGATGGCATAAGGTATCCTTAGCTGCTATAAATGCAGCACTATTAGGTTTGGGAAAAACCATCAAAGTATCCTCTGCAGTAGAAAGACAGCTGTCATTATCGTAAATAGTTAAAGAGATCAGGTATTGCTGAGGAAGAATTGGAAGGCTGAAATCTGTAACCGAAATAGTGGGTATCGCCGCTTTAGGGTTGTTAAGCTGGACCATTGTAGAATCTCCTGAAATCATATCTAAGGTCCAATGATGGTGAACAATCGCTCCAGAACTGAAATTGCCAATATTTAAGGGTTGGCCGCTACAAATGCTGTCTTGAATAGTGAAATCTGCAAATAGTCGCTCCGGTAAAACAATAAAATCGGTAACTGAATCTTTACACGCCAACGGTGTTGCTATAGTATGTGTTATGAAGATTGTATCAAGCCCTGCAGTAGATAAAGTATCAAAGATTGGTGCCGTGCCTACATAGTTTAAAGTCGAATTCCCGTAATTAATGATCCATTGATGCGTTCCGGAGGTGTCGGCAATGGAATCCAGCACAAGATAGGTTGAAGTACAAATCAAAGAAGAATCTAATGCAAAGCTTGCATCAGGGAGACGTCCGTAGTTCAATACAGTGGACAACGTATCTGTTCTACACACACCTTCGAGTACTAATTCAAGAACAAAGGTGCCTTTGTCATCGAATCGTACCGAGGGAAGTCCCAAAGAATTATTACTTAAAAGTGTCCAATCTTGAGGGGGAGATATCGAAAAACTCATCCCAGTAAATAAATTAGGATCGAAGGGTTCGTTAAAAGAAAAAAGATCAATCCCGATACTAATCTCTAACGAATCTGCACAAGCCAATACGGTATCACTCGAGAATTCGAGCTTGGGGTTGTTTCGGGCATAAATAGAGTCCGTAAGTTCCCACATTCCGCAGGTTGAAATAGCCTGATATTTTACAATTTGCTTTCCAAAATAGGGTGTCATTACCGTAAAGCTTGGCACTAAACTTTTACCAGATTGGAACAATGTCGTTGTTCGCGTACTATCAAGTAAAATGATTTGGTATTCAATCGTATCACCACAAAAAGAGTTGTGGTATTCCAACTCCACTGAATATTCAGAATAGGAACAAAGCGTATCTGGAAGAGCCGTAATAAGATCAACCTGAGGAATAGAATCTACACATAACCAATCAAAAGCATTTCCTTTATCACAAAGGTTGTTTGAACCAATATTGACAAAACCTGTAATCTTAGATATTTTAAAATTTCCTGTTCTATGAAAAACCAATGTGAGTTCATTGGATCCATAGGTCCAAAGACTGGGGTAATTGGCCGAGGTATTGGTATCACCCAAACTTCCATTAACCACAGTGTAAGTTGAAGAGGACGGTAATAGTGATAGGCCTTGATCGTCCTCGACGAACCATACTCCTTTGACGTCATTATCACAGATATACCCCGTTCCAAAGGAAGAAATTAAGGCTCCTGCTGTATCAATTACCGTTATTTCAAAAGTATCGTTTATGCAGACTTTAGGAGGTAGGATTAATTCTGGATTAGGGCTACTACTAACTAAAATTGGCCCCACAGCTACGGAGCTTTGTGAGCTATTACATGGAGCAGACTTTGTCGCGTTTACCGCAAATACGTTGGAATACTGAACTCCAGCTAAATCGGTAGAAAAACCACAAGAACCAGACGTAAACCAATTCCGATAGAATAAAGACCCTGTTGAAGCATCATAGATAAGAAAAGGGTAGTTCGAAACTCCATTGGTCACCAACGGAGATACGGCAACCACTGGACTGCTTCCATCATTAGACGAAAATTCGTAGGTTATACCCACTGGATCTAATTCCCAGAATAAAATTTGAAAGTCATAGAATATACTGTCCTCGTTAGCATCAAAACAAGTCGTTGTATTCCCGGGAGTTCCTAAACCTAAAGACTGTGTAGTTCCATAATAAAATGCTAAGGTATCCATGGAAGTACAGTTGTTTGAATCTGTCAATTCCACGATTATTTGGTACAAACTGGAGGTGGTATATTGATGACTCACCGTAGTTGAAGTAACTGTGCCTACTGTCTGAGCGCCGTCTCCCCAAGAAATGGAATAAGATGAATAATTTAAAAGTGATCCGGAAAATTGAATACCAAATGTCGGCGAATTGACAGAACTACAGATCGAATACGTAGGCACACCATTGTATGAAACCGGATCGATGGTGTCGTTTTGGCCACCATAAATTTCAAATCCTAAGATGCTTTGACTGAAATCAGAAGACACTTGGATGATTGTGGAATCGGAACTAACACAGCCGTATTGATCAGTATACCTATAGTAAAGAACATTGTTGCCGTATCCTAAACTCGAGGGGTCTATACTAGAAATAGGCCCCAATCCTGATGCCCACCAATATTCACCACTGTTTGGAATCCCGGGAGAAAGCGAAATTTGGGAATCGCAAGGGCCAATTGTAGAGTCTTGTATTGCAGATTGAACTACAGTGTCAGGGATGAGGCGCACATAAAGGGCAGTATCATTTTGGCTCAGCGAATCTAAGACTGAAACGGTTGTAAGAATGCTTGTCGAAATATATGCCCCAACCATTAATTGGGCTGTATTTGAGGGATTAAATACCGCTAGGTTTAATGCCGAATGCCCTGTACTCCAGGTTAAAGAAGTTTGATTTGCAGAATCAGTTAATAAATTCAACTGTATTCCAAGGCCAGATTCACAGAGAGTGATCGTATCGTTTAGTAAAGGACTGCCTGATTGATCAGATACGTAAAACTGCCCTCTCGCGAAAAAGGGAAACAGGCTTACCAATATTACAAACCACCTAATCATCTACCACTTGTCAACTCTCTAAATTACAAGGCACTTAGACTTGAAATACAGTACCTACAATTACTTATTAAACCGCAGAATCATTCTCTTTAATTGTGTAGTATACGGGTATTCCTTACATTCACAAAAATTCCATCCTATGCGCAAAATCCTAATCGCTCTAGTGCTCTTTTTTGGCTTCCAAGCCTCGGCCACACACCTTATTAGCGGAAATTTCACTTATGAATTTATCAGTCAGAGCGGAAACCAACGCACCTACAAAATCAATCTCTACCTGTTTAGAGATATTACTGGTGTAAACTTACCAAATACGGCGCAGGTTTATTACAAAAAAGCCAATCAGAATACAGTCTCAACCCTTTCGTTGTCGCAGGCTGGCATTACAACACCAAACAATACTTGTAACGCTACCATCAGTTACGCTGTGCACAAATACAGTGCCAACGTAACACTTGATGCTTCTAGTGTTTATGACTTTGCCTACTCTGTTTGCTGTCGTCCAATGACGGCAACAAACCTAAGCAACCCGTCCTCTCAAAGCATTTATCTAACGACTAGAATTGTTTCTTCCAGACCTTCAGGGCGTCAATACAATAACAGCATCGAATTCGATAACCGTATTATGGCCGCGCCACTGAATACGCCAAGTTCATTCGTTTTGAATTACCCAGACACTGACGGAGATAGCTTGTCCTACCAAATTACGAATGTGAAAGGCGGAAGCTCTGCTACGTTAACACCAACTAATATTGCTTATGCTTCTGGACATAGTAATGCTGCTCCACTTGGGCCAAACGGCTCATTAATTATAGATTCAGCAACAGGAACAATGGTTGCACAAAGTTCCGTCCAACAAACAGCTGTTGTCAGTATTAAGGTCACAGAATGGGATAAAGATACCACAGGTACATATAAGTTCATGGGCATAACAGAGAAAGAGTTTGTTTTCAACTTCCACAACAATACTTCATCTAACTTGGCAAATGCTACGGTAGATTCTGCTTCAGCCAATTTCCTGAGTGATACCGTTTATGTGAGCACATCGCATCCTATCTACCCGAACAGTACAAACTTTGATTCCGTTCAGGTAAGATTAACAAATCCGACTGGAGCTATAGCCTATGTGCTATCAGCACAGCCTACGGACAACTCTTTCAAGAATTTCAGACTTCAAAGCTCCGCATTATTAACTCCGGGAACATGGAGCTTGGTCTTCGACTACAACGTAGACTCGGTATCATTCATGGGTGCTTGTAACCGCGCATTGGTGGACAGCACCACGTTCACAGTTGACGCACCTATCATCCTGATTACTGCTCCTGCCGATTCTATCTATGGGAACGACACTATTACTTACGCTCTTCAGCACAGCGGTTATGTAGACAGTGTGCAATGGATGGTAACTAACGGATCTATAGAAATGGCTTTTGGCATCGATAGTGTACAAATCGCTTGGGGAGTGAGTGGTAACGGACCTGGTGAATTGAGCGCCATTGCTTGGACCTACGGCGTGTCAGATACCGCGAGTATCAATGTGACTGTATATGGAATTGGCATTAATGAAAATGAGCTAAGCGTAGCCGTTTATCCTAATCCTGTAAAAGATATTTTGCATGTTCAAGGGGGAGTTAACTTGAACTATGAAATCACTGATTACGTGGGAAGAACATTACTTGCTGGATCAGTTATCGATGAAAAGGTTTCTGTAAATTCACTAAGTCCTGGGCAATATGTTCTAAGACTTACGGATGGTCAGAAGGCTACGATTGTAAAATTCGCAGTGCACTAACAGCAAGCAAACCAAACATTGGTCACGGCATTCAGATTAACTGAACTGTAACTTGCAGCAAGATTTAAGCCCCAGACCATGATAAAGCAAATTTGGTTCGACTTCGGAAACGTCTTTATTCCCATCTTCCCTGAGCGCACGAAAGAGGCATTTGAGGACCGTGGGGTCCAATTCACTGAGGAAGGCATTCAGCGCCTCAATCAAGAGTTCGAAGTGGGCGATGTTACCTCAGCGCAATTCTTCCAGGAGATCGCTTCGAGTTGTAAATACCTTCAGAGTTCTTCCGCCATAGCACATGCTTGGAATGTGCTGCTGGGTGAAATGACTGACCCTACGCTTTTCCTAAAGAAACTAGGTAGGTCTTATGATCTATGCCTGGTAAGCAACACCAATGAGGCACATATCAAACACATCCGCAAACAAGCCGGTCCATTCTTGTGGAACAGCTTCGTGGAGAAGTTTGAAGCGTTGTTTTTATCGTATGAAATTGGCCACAGAAAACCAGATGCGAGCTACTTCAATTACGTCTTAGAACACATGAATGCGCAACCGGAAGAGGTGCTCTTTGTAGACGATTCTCAGGCCAACATTGAGGCTGCTGAAGCATTGGGCATCAACACCCTGCTATTTAATCTTCAAGAGCAAGATTTGGCCAAGGAATTACCCGCGGTCTTGGCAAAGTTCGATTAACGTACCGCCCGTGCCTTTGGGGTGTAAGAAACATACCCACTTATTATCAGCACCCGCTTTGGGCTCTTTGTTGAGCAAAGTGAATCCTTCACCTTCAAGACGCCCCATTTCGGCTTTGATATCCTCCACGGCATAGGCGACATGGTGAATACCCTCGCCGCGTTTTTCAATGAATTTGGCGATGGGGCTGTCCGGATTTGTAGCTTCCAATAGCTCGATCTTGTTTGGCCCTGCTATAAAGAAGCTCGTTCGCACCCCTTCGCTCTCTACGGCCTCTTCTTTGTAGGGAGGCACACCCAAAATTTTGGTGTACATGGCATTCCCGTCTTCGAGACTCTTCACTGCGATGCCGATGTGTTCTATCTTGGTGAGGTGGTGGTCCATTATTCTGCGTTTAGGTCTCCTAAGTTAACCAATGCAGCGTATTTGCCGCCCTTCTCAATCAGTTCTGCATGTGTGCCCAATTCTACCACACGACCCTCCTCGATGTATGCTATCTGGTCAGCGTTCTTAATGGTACTCAATCGGTGCGCCACAACCACAGTTGTGCGGTCCTTCATCAACCCCTCGAGTGCCTGTTGCACCCTTGCTTCACTTTCATTGTCGAGGGCGGCGGTTGCTTCATCCAACAACAATAGCTTCGGATCGGCATAAAAGGCACGTGCAATACTCAACCTTTGACGCTGACCACCACTTAAGGTAGATCCGCCTTCACCAATGGCTTTACCCGTGGGCCAATCCCCGGCAAATTCTGTACAGTAGGCAGCCTCTAATGCTTCACTAACCTTGGTTAGGTCTGGCGTACTGCCCAAGGCCACATTTCCAGCAAAAGAGGTATTGAACAACAACGGTTGCTGCGGCACCCAACCTAAATTTCTTCGATAGGCCTTGAGCTCCGCATCCTTTAAATTGAGGTCACCTAATACTATCGATCCTTGCTGCGGGTGTGCAAACCCGGCCAAAAGGTGAAGTAAGGTCGTTTTTCCTGATCCTGAAGGCCCCACAAGAGCGGTCGTCTTCCCGGCTGGAATAATGAGTTCTAGTTTGTTAATGATGGGGTGCTCGTCGTATGCGAATTGGACCCCAGAGAACGTAATGTCCTCTTGCCACTGACTGTCTTTTGGAGCTATGCTTCCATTCTTCGCCTCCTCCATGTCCAGCACCTCAAAAACACGGGCG
This sequence comes from uncultured Schleiferiaceae bacterium, assembly GCA_965655745.1. GTDB lineage: Bacteria > Bacteroidota > Bacteroidia > Flavobacteriales > Schleiferiaceae > UBA10364. Next base: position 31,861 of record CBFHHP010000014.1, on the reverse strand, counting down.
GCAGAGGCATTGCCTTTTTGAATGTCATACAGCGCGTTCGTCACGTTCTTGAAAGCAGGGATCAATTGGTAAAACAATACCACAAACGCGATGAGCTCGCCACCGGTAAGGCTGCGGCCCCCTATAACTTCCATTCCTCCGAGGTATAGGACGACCAAGAGTACGCTTACACCCAGTACTTCAGCTATGGGAGAGCTTAGGTCTCGCTTTCGAAACACACTCACCATGTGAGCTGTCCATGCCGAGAGACTTTGCTCGTAGCGTTTCGACATCGCCTCTTCAGCCACAAAGGCCTTGATGATGGGTAGGTTGGTCAAAACTTCTTCTAGTGCAGAAGTGTTCTGCCCCAATTCTTCCTGCGCCTTCTTCGCGCTTTTTTTCAAACTGCGCCCAACGGTGGCTATGAGTCCGCCAGAAATAGGGATAATGGCAATGGCCAATAGCGTCAATTTTGGGCTCATGGTAAAGAGCAGCACCAAAGTTCCTATGATCATCAGGGGATCTCGAACGAAGCCTTCCATGCCCTTTAGCATGGACCATTCAATCTCGTTCAAATCGGCCGTTGCTCTAGTCAACATATCGCCCTTTTTAAGATCGCTGTGCTGACGTAAGCTAAGGGCAATCCACTTGTCATGCAATTGCTGCTTGAGGTATGCTACGACCCCATTTCTAACAGGAGCAAGGGTGAATAGGGCCGCATATCGGCTGATGTTCTTGAGGATGAAGATGCAGAATGTGACGGCCACTGTTGCTTGCAGGGTCTTGGCAGCACCGTGCTGTGCTTTATAGGTTTCGACCACCTCGGCAAGGGCCAGCTTCCATCCCGCCGAACTCGAAAGCTCGGTACCTGGGGTGTCAAAAATCAGATTTAGGATGGGAATCAAGGCGCCCACGGACCCAATGCTAAAGATGACTGTGAGCATGTTGAATACAGCGGCCAACACGACCAAAGGCATGTAAGGTTGTAAGAGCGATAAGATGCGAGCGAATGATTTCATAAAAGCACTTCGAAGCGAATTTAATTGAATTGGCGCAAATGGTATCTTTGTGGCATGGAAAGTACAAGACAACTTAAGATTGCCAAGCTTCTTCAGAAAGAAATGGCGACTATTCTGCAACAAATGGCTCGCGAAAATTTCCCTGGCACACTACTCAGTGTAAGTAAGGTTCGCGTGAGTCCTGATTTAGGGGTCGCAAAAATCTATGTCAGTATTTTTCCGGTGGCGAAAACTAAAGAAGTGGAAGAATTTATCGCACTGAACCAAAGCAAACTTCGTGGTGCATTGGGCCATAGTGTAGGCAATCAGCTTAGAGTTACACCAGAACTCATGATTTATACCGACGACAGTCTGGAATACGAAGAGAACATCGAACGTCTACTTCGCGGGGAGGGAGAAAGCCCTATTAAATAAGACCCCTTGCCGTCGTTCTCATCCTTCATAGCTAAGAAATACTTCTTCTCCCTAGGTAAACTGGGAGCCATTCGACTGATGTCCCTTGCGGCTTTGGTGGGTTTAGCTTTAGGAACGGCAGCCATGACCGTAGTTTTGAGCGCCTTTGCTGGGCTCGAGGATCTTATTTTAACTCAATTCGAGGATGCCAACGCGACGCTGAAAATTGAATCGGCCACCGGTCCTTATATAGAGCTCACATCTGAGGATTCCCTGTTTTTAAGCGGTCTTGAAGCCAATTACGAGGAGACCTCGACAATGGCTATCTATGAGAAACGCGTGCTATTAACCTACGGGGAAAACCAACACATCGCCTACCTATTGGGCGTACCAAAAGAGTACGCGGAAAGGCACAATTTATCCGAGCACTTGCTCACTATGGCAGACCCTGGGATGGACTATGGAACTTATTCGTTGACCTTAGGTGCTGGAGTTGCCTATCACCTCGGGCTAAGCTCTACAAATCCGCCCCCTATTGTATCGGTGTATCTACCAAAGATTACGTCAAAAACGAATGTCTTAAATCTTAGTGATGCCATCGAAGGTCAGAATGCATTTGCAACGGCCATACATAGCGTACAACCGGATTACGATCAGAAGTACGCCTTGGCCCCGCAAGGTTGGTTCAAAGACTTCACCGGTGCAAAAGCTCCTTCTTTTGTTGAAATTCACACCGCAGAGGAGCGTAGCGTACGTAATGCAATTGAAGCGCATTTTGGAAACAGAATGACAGTTGCAAACCGATTGGAACAGGAAGCCACCCTCTTCAAAGTCATGCGCTCGGAAAGAATGGTGGTGGTATTCATCTTAGCCTTCATTGTACTTCTTGCCAGCTTCGGTGTCGTAAGTGCATTGATCATTATAGCGCTCGAGAAGAAGGACGATGTGCATACCTTATGGGCCATGGGAGCCTCGGAAGCTGACTTGCGCAGCATCTTCTTTAAAAATGGGCTGTTGATTGTTGCCACCGGTTGGCTGAGTGGAATGGTTGTAGGTCTCGGAATTATTGCCCTACAACATTACGTAGGTATCGTGCCCTTGGGAACTGGATATGTCCAAGAATATTATCCCGTCAGCTTAAAATGGGAACACATTGCATTGACCAGTGCCATCGTTTTAGGCATCGGCAGCAGTCTGAGCGCCTGGGCAACGCGTCGCGTTATTAAGTAGTTTGCTTCTCCGAAGTACGTCCGTACTGCAGATTATTCAGATCTCCTAAATCTTGTTCATTGCCGTATTTCGCAATGTATTCTTGTTCAATCTCGTCTAAAGTAGCCAGAACTTCTGAAGGATCTTCGATGGTCACTAAACGCGTACGATACGGCTTGAAATGACTTAGACCACGGAAGTAGTTGGTGTAATGCTTACGGGTTTCCATAATAGCATAACGCTCTTCCTTCCACTTAAGACTCAATTCAAAGTGCTCTCGCGCAGCCGCTACTCGCTCCTTCACCGAAGGCTTTCTCGCTTCCACGCCATGGT
>CBFHHP010000014.1:18944-28832 GCA_965655745.1 uncultured Schleiferiaceae bacterium | reverse complement strand
GCTCGAAGTAATGCTTTATCTCGTTGAAAATCCAAGGATACCCAATAGATGCGCGACCTATCATAATACCATCAACGCCGTACTTATTGCGGTACTCCATAGCCTTAGGGCCACTATCTACATCGCCGTTTCCAAAAACAGGGATGTGCAGGCGGGGGTTGTTCTTCGTTTCGGCAATCAACGACCAATCGGCTTCACCTTTATACATCTGCTTACGCGTACGACCGTGAATGGAGATGGCCTGAATACCAACATCCTGCAAGCGCTCTGCGACTTCAACGATGTACTTGGTGTTGTCGTCCCAACCCAAACGGGTCTTAACCGTCACCGGCTTATCCACCGCTTTAACAATCTCCGCGGTCATTTTTACCATCTTTGGAATGTCTTGCAGAATACCTGCACCAGCGCCTTTACACGCTACATTTTTTACTGGACAGCCGTAATTGATATCGATGATGTCCGGATTAGATGCGGCACATACCTCTGCAGCCTGGCGCATGCTCTCAATCTCATTCCCAAAAATTTGAATACCTAGAGGGCGTTCATATTCGTAGAAGTCCAATTTCTTGACGCTCTTCGCAGCATCGCGTATCAATCCTTCTGAAGAGATAAATTCGGTGTACATCACATCTGCACCGTGATCCTTACAAAGTTTCCTGAAGGGCGGATCACTCACATCCTCCATTGGAGCGAGCAGTAAAGGGAAGTCCCCTAATTCGATATCACCTATCTTTACCATGCTGCAAAAATACGACGGGATGAGCTACACTGACAAGACTTTAGAATGGGGGAATGCAAGATCTGCATTGACGCTGTTTTTTATCACCGTAGCGAGCCTAGTATTCTTTGGAGGCATTGGTTTAACCTTTGTCAATACCACCTATGGTGTCGCATCTCCAGAAGGCATGCGGTGGTTCCAATTCTCTATTTCGCTCGGGCTGTTTTTAATGCCCCCGCTCATATTCGCTCAGATTGTCTCCAGTAACCCTTCACGCTACCTAAATCTAGTCTTTTTGCCAAGCTATGGTTCCGCAACGCATTCAAGAAAAAATGCCGAGACGCTCCCGCCATCTAGCCATACCTATGCGGCTCTAGCATTGACATGTGTAGGTGCCTTTTTCGCCATAGACCTTCTCGCACAATTCAACCAATACATCGTTCCTGATACCGCATATTTTCAAGGCCTTAAAGACCAAGAAGCCCTTGTGACCGACTCACTAAAAACATTACTACAAGACACTTCGTTGATCACTCTTTTGGCCAATATGGTGGTGATGGTCTTGGTACCTGCCTTCGGTGAAGAGTTCTTTTTCCGTGGTGTACTGCAAAAATTGTTTCAAAGAAGTATTGGCATTCGCGGGGCTGTCCTCGCTAGTGCAGCATGCTTTGCTATCGCTCATCAACAGCCTTTAAGCTTCATTCCGCTGCTGTTTATGGGTATTCTTCTGGGCTACACCAAATACTGGACAGGCAGTCTCTGGGCGCCTATTTTACTCCACTCGATAAATAATGGGTTTGCATTACTATCGTCGTACGCAGCAGGCGGAGAACTACAGACAGAAAGTACCATGGCCCTCGGATGGAGCATCGTGGGTCTTGTCCCATTGGTCTTTGGAATTCTGTGGTTGAGAAACATTCGTGGCAAACATACCGCTTGGCTTAAGTCGTAAAACGACTATCTTATTGCTATGAAAAATGTACTTATAACCGCTGCAATCTGTGCAGGTATCTCGGCCTTTGCGCAAAACGATCAATACAATGTGGCTTCGTTCCACGATTCTGGCTGGAAAGCTCCTGAAGTAAACTACCAAGGCGAAGCCTGGCTAAACTTTTTGACGCGTTCGGACAGCACATTTGATTACAATGTTACCCAAGCAACATTTAAAGCGCACAGCACCTTAAACTGGCACAAACACGAGACAGATCAAGTGCTTATTGTTGTCGAGGGTAAAGGATATTACCAAGAACGCGGTAAAGAACCGATGATTATACATCAAGGTGATGTAATACGGTGTCCGAAAGAAGTAGAGCATTTCCATACCTCTTCATTAGAGGAGGATGTTTCCTATATCGCTGTATATGGAAGTGCACCGACAGTATGGACAGAGGTCCTTACTATGGATGAATATGAACGTATTGGGAAACAGCTCGAAGAAAAAAAATAAAAGCCAACAAAAAAGCCGGCCCCAAGGGGACCGGCTTTCGCTATATAGCGTTCTCTTTACTTAGTTGTCTGAGCTGTACAATGCTTCTGCATCTTTAGGCTGCAGAGAACTATAGTTGATCTTATAAGCTTGCGCCTTGCGCAGCTCTAATTTGATATCAGAAATCAAACCCATTTTAACGGACTTATCAGCTTTGATAGACATCGTCATCATTGGGCGGTCTTCTTCAGCCTTAGCTTCACGCTCTTGGACAACGAACGGTTGTAGGTCATCGATTGATGCAAACGCATCATTGAGCTGAATTCTAGGCGTCTTACCGAACTTATCTTGGTACTTAGCACGTGGGGAACCCGCGTAGATGTAAGTTACCAAAGACTTGCGTTCCAACTTCTGAATTTCTGTTGCTTGAGGCTTGCTTACACTCACCTTTAAATCTACTTCACGCATTACCGTAGCAACCATGAAGAAGAACAACAACATAAATACAATATCAGGAAGTGCCGACGTATTTACCGCTGGCAACGCTTTATCCTTCTTTTTCTTAATTACTGCCATTATCCACCAATATTTAATGGTTCTGCCTCAGAAATTTTCTGCTGGTAAGCGTTCTTAATCTCCTTGATGATCTCTTCGTCCTCTTCCGGATCCATACCGCGGTATGAACGACCGTATTCATCTTCCGCATAACGTTCGCGTAAATCTTCGTAGGCTGCAACCAGTTCATTCTGAACTTTCACATACATACCGTACGAAGTACCGCGGTCATTTTGAAGCGAGATAACCGCCTTAACAGGGTTATCAGAACTTGAAGAAACACCGTAACCTTTACAGTATTCACACGAACCGTCACCGTTGTTGTCGATGAATTCCATAGCCTTAGCACGAAGCTCGTTAATCTCTAGATATTCATCTTCAACTAGCAACTGATCGTTCGAGTTTACTAGAACCGTAAAAATGTTACGTTCCTTAATAGGTGGAGGATCTTGAACTAACTCATCTTCGATAGGTGGAAGCTTCCTGTTGATCCCCTTATCTGTATCCATAGTCGTGGTTACGAGATAGAAAATCAAAAGTAGGAAGGCGATATCCGCCATCGAACCTGCATTAATTTCTGGTATGGCTCTTTTATTTCTTGCCATAGCGCTCCTTATTTAATTACTCTAGCAACTAGAGAATAAACAACAGCTAAAACAGCACCTGAGAACAAAATGTAGAACGAAGTCAACATTGCGCTCGATGCTTTAGAAGTAGCCTCAGTAACATCTTTGTATTGTGCGAAATCTGAGCCATCAGCTGTGACCCATGAGATCAAACCGATAACAAGAATTGCCGCTAAACCAATACCTACGCCTTTGATGCCTTGTGGGTTCACCACAAGTGCAAGGACGAAGCTCAATACGGCGATAATCATACTAACGATAGTAATGACCATCCCGTACGATACGAACCCTGGCGCTTGATCCTCGTTCGCTGCTACCATAATAAATAGTACAACGCCGATTAGACCAAGAACGATGCCTAGGACACGTCCGATTAATGGGAGTTTATCAGCCATAGTTCTTAACTATTTTTCTTTTTGAAATCTACCAACATATCCAAGAAAGAGATAGATGCATCTTCCATCTTGATCACGATACCGTCAATCATCGCAACGATAAGGTTGTAGAAAATCTGTAGGATGATCGCAGTGATCAAACCAAATACTGTTGTCAAAAGTGCCACTTTAATACCACCCGCTACAAGAGAAGGGTTGATATCACCTGCTGCCTCAATCGCGTCGAATGCGCCAATCATACCGATTACCGTACCCATGAAACCAAGCATTGGTGCCAAAGCGATAAACAATGAAATCCATGATACACCTTTCTCAAGCTTACCGTTCTCTACAGAACCAACGCTCATGATTGATTTGTCTACCATGTCAAGACCTTCCTCGTAGTGGTCTAAACCTTCGAAGAAGATTGTAGCCACTGGACCACGAGTGTTACGACATACTTCTTTAGCAGCGTCGATACCACCGTTGTTCAATGCACCTTCAACCTCGCTCAACAACTTCTCAGTGTTTGTTTGTGCGAAAGTCAAGTAGATGATACGCTCGATTACAAGTGCTAGACCCAAAACCAAAGCCAACAATACGAACGACATGAAGAATGCACCACCCTCGATGAATTTCTCCTTCAAGATTTGAGTGAATCCTTTTTCAGTTTCAACTACCTCTTCAACTACTTCTTCAGTAGCTTCTTCAGTAGCTGCAGAATCTGTAGCTGCCGCAGCAGAATCTACAACTGCATCAGCAGAGTCCATAGTTTCAGTAGCAGCAGAATCTGTTACTACTTCTTCAGTAGCCGCCATTTCGTCCTGTGCGTAGGCGTTTACGGTACCCATTGAAAGGGCAACGATTGCAAGCAAAGAGAGTGCTTTTTTCATTTTTCTTAAGAATTAATTCTTTTTAGTGTTATCTGTCGGTGGATTTACGCAAAAACCCTTCCGGGCGTCGAAAATACAAAAAATTGGTGTCCAATTCCTATTCTGAGACCTCTCCTGCGAGAGACAACGGAAACTTAATCTGAAAATCGGCCAGAGAGTTGTTCTGACCCAATAAGACCATCGACTTAACCAACGCACTTTCAAAAGTCATGTCCTTGGCATTCAGCATTTTAACTTCCTCAAGCGCGCTAGAGCTGTCGTATAGCCCCGGTATGACAGAACCGCTCACACACTGTGAGGTATTGACAATAATAGTTCCATTTTTCTCTACCCGCTTTAAAAATTCCGAGAAGGAAGGCGATTTTGGGGCGTTTCCTGCTCCAAAAGTCCGTAAAACCAGCACTTTCCAATGCGGCAGATGAGGCAATTGGTCAAAGTCTAGACCAGGATAAAGTGTAACTACCCCAACGCTAGTATCAATACCCGACCTTAGCTGATATGATTTTTCAGAACGCCAGAGCAATTCTTTATTCACGCTTAGGCGTACCCCACTACTGGCAAGTGGCGGATAATTCGGCGAACTAAAGGCATTGAATTCATTCGAAGACCTCTTGTAAGCACGATTACCGCGCAACAGTTCGTATTCAAAATAAATGGCTACCTCCCTAATAACAGCCGAGCCATCTTCCTCTGCTAGGGCCGCAAATTCAAATGCGCTAACGATGTTTTCGACAGCATCTGTTCTCAAGACCCCCACCGGCAACTGTGATCCAGTGATGATGATGGGTTTTTGGAGGCCTTCAAACATGAAGCTCAAGGCACAAGCGGTATAGGCCATGGTATCCGTACCGTGCAGCACTACCATACCATCTACCCTATCCATAAGTTCATTAATGACCTCAGCGAGCTCCTGCCAAACTTTGGGAACCATCTCGGAACTATCAATGGGGTTCTCAAGTGTTACCGGTAAAATTTCAATTGGGAGTAATTGCAGCGCAGGGATTTTCTCAGCCACAGATTCGAAATCCATAGGGGCGAGTTTCCCGCGCTGGTTTTGTCGCATTCCGATGGTACCACCGGTGTATATCAGGGCTATTTTACGCATCTAATCCAAACAGTCGATTTGCATTTTCAGAGGTCATAGCGGCAACCTCATCCAAATCTATTTCTAGAACTTCAGCCATCACTTTGGCAGGCTCAACCATAAAAGAGGGCTCGTTCTTCTGCCCACGCAAAGCTTTTGGTGTAAGATACGGCGCATCGGTCTCTAAAATTAATCGGTCCTTTGGAATACCCTTGATGACAATATCCGTCGCCGAACGGTTCATGGTATAGGACCCACCTATTCCGAAGTAAAACTCTCCCAATTTCAAGGCGCGTTTTACCTGTTTCTTACCGCCACTGAAGCAATGAAATACCCCACGTAACTTACCATCATGACGGACTTGAGCTTCCTCAAGAACCGGAAACAATTGCTTAAAACTACTTCTTACATGAAGCGCTATGGGCAAATCCCAAGCGACTGCCCAATCCAGTTGTCTGTTCAAAGCTTCCACCTGCATCGCCTCGGTAGTTGTATCCCAATACAGGTCCATGCCGATCTCACCTACAGCCAAATATTGCTGGGGGTTGGACTTATAGTGCGCTTCCAATTCGTCCAATTGATCCTTCCAATCTTCCTTTACATAACAAGGGTGCAATCCAATCATTCGCCCAATTTTCAGCTGAGGATAATCGGCCTCAACGACATCCAACGCACCAATACTCTCGGTATTGATATTTGGAAGCAATACAGTCGTAACGCCTGCTGCCAGAGCCCTGCTTTGGATCTCAGCCTTCTTATCAGCGTAGTACTCGTCGTACAAGTGGCAGTGCGTATCTACAAACATTTAAAGAGGAAGGTTGCCGTGTTTTTTCTTCGGCAATTTTACTGCCTTATTTTCTAACATGGAAAAGGCTTTAATCAACTTTTCACGAGTTTCTTCCGGCAGTATTACATCATCAACATATCCGCGATAGGCGGCACGGTACGGGTTGGCAAAAGCATCAGAGTATTCCGCTTCCTTCTCGGTCAATTTTGCCGCTTTATCCTCCGCCGCCTTGATGTCTTTTCTAAATATGATTTCCGCAGCGCCTTTTGCACCCATCACAGCGATTTCCGCCGTTGGCCAAGCAAAATTCATGTCGGCACCAATCTGCTTTGAGTTCATCACACAATAGGCACCACCGTACGCTTTTCGGGTAATTACAGTAATGCGCGGTACGGTAGCCTCGCTAAAGGCATACAACAGCTTCGCACCGTTGGTAATAATTCCATTCCACTCTTGGTCGGTACCTGGCAAGAATCCTGGAACATCTTCAAGCACCAACAATGGAATATTGAAAGAATCACAGAAGCGCACAAAACGGGCACCTTTAGTGGATGCATGAATATCTAGTACCCCGGCCAAATACGCCGGCTGGTTAGCCACAACGCCCACCGACTTCCCGGCGAGACGTGCAAACCCAACAATCATGTTCTCCGCAAAGTCCTTATGTACTTCGTGGAAAGTATCTTCATCAACGATACCCGCAATAACCTCCTTCATATCATAAGGTTGGTTTGGATTTTCAGGTACGATGTCTTTAAGTACTTGGCGCATTTCATCGCCCGACTCGTACGGAAGTGATGGCGGCTCCTCGTCACAATTCTGAGGAACATAGCTCAACAGTTTCTTCAAACCTTCTATGAGAGAGATCTCGTTTGGATAGGTGAAATGTGTTACCCCACTTTTGGTCGAATGGGCACTGGCGCCACCCAACTCTTCAGCCGTAACCTCTTCGTGTGTCACTGTTTTTACCACATTAGGTCCAGTCACGAACATGTAGGAGGTTTCCTCCACCATCATGATGAAATCCGTTAATGCCGGGGAGTATACCGCGCCACCAGCACAAGGTCCCATCATCGCTGAAAACTGGGGAATGACCCCTGAGGCTTGTACGTTGCGGTAGAAAATATCAGAGTATCCACCCAAAGAAACGACCCCCTCTTGGATGCGGGCACCTCCACTATCATTTAATCCAATTAATGGTGCTCCCGTTTTCATGGCGAGGTCCATCACTTTGGTAATCTTCTCAGCATGGGCCTCTGCTAAAGAACCGCCCAATACCGTAAAATCTTGTGCAAACACATAAACCAAGCGACCATTGACTGTTCCATAGCCGGTCACGACACCGTCTCCTAAAATTTTCTGTTTGTCGAGGCCAAATAAATCGCTGCGGTGCTGAACCAATGCACCCATTTCTTGAAAACTCCCTTCGTCTAAAAGGAAGTGAATACGTTCACGCGCTGTCAGTTTGCCTTTGGCGTGTTGCGCATCGATGCGCTTTTGTCCGCCGCCCTCTTGACTCTGTTTTTTAAGGTCGGATAGGTGCTTTCGCTTGTCTTGCATGGTGGTTCTTTTTTGTTCTGAAGGTTCGTACTTACGCTATTCCTCTTTAAAGGCGTCTCGTAAATTTACTTTAGAATGTCTGTGGAATCGCTTTGTTTCCTTGGCTTTTCTGCGAATCTCATGTTGCTCCTCCTCTGGAAGGTTGATGACCTCTACGCATTGTGGGGTACAACATCCTTCGTTTTTCTCCGCACAGCTCTCGCACTGAATAAAAAGTAGGTTACAGGCCTTGTTCGCACAGTTGGTATGACGGGCCGATTTTTCACCGCACTGGTGACATTCTGAAATCACCTCACACGAAATCTCCTCGCCCAATCGCTCATCGAAGACAAAATTTATCCCGTGGAACTTGTTATCAAGCGCTTCCTCTTCAATCTGACGAGCATAATCAATGATTCCGCCGTGCAGTTGGTTTACATCGTTAAATCCGTGGTGCTTCAAATACGCCGAGGTCTTTTCACAACGAATACCGCCTGTACAGTAAAGCAGAATCTTGCGGTCCTCTTGGCCCTTGAGCTTTTCTAATACCATCGGCAATTCCTCCTTAAAGGTCTCTGCCTCTGGTAAAACCGCACCCTCAAAGTGGCCTATCTCACTTTCGTAGTGATTGCGCATGTCCACGACGATAGGATCGTCATTCTCAATGGCCTCGTTCCAATCCTTGGCACTCAAATGCGCACCCACGTTGGTCACGTCGTAATCCTCTGGCTGCAATCCATCGGCTACAATCTGGCCACGCACTTTCACCTTGAGTTTCAAGAAAGACTTTCCGTCGGTCTTATCTGTAACAGCAATTTTAAAGGGTACGTCCTTGAAGTAGTCCATACCGTGGAGGTGCTGCTCAAATTCCTCCCAATGATGCTCGGGAACGTTCATCTGAGCGTTTATTCCTTCCTGACTCACGTAAATGCGGCCCAAACAATCTAGTGACATCCACTTTTCAAAAAGGGCATCGCGAAGCTTTTGAGGGTTGTCTATGATGACGTACTTATAAAAAGAAAGGGTAATGCGCTTGAAAGTTTCCGCTTCCAATTTCGCTCTAAGGCGCTCTTTATCAAGCTTATTAACTAAATCTCTTTTTCCAGCATTTGGATCCATCCGAAGGCAATTTATTACTGCAAAGATAAGTTATCTTTGACCTACCTAAACCTGACTTTTATCACAATCAGAGCATGAAAAGAACCACACTTATCCTAGGCGCCTGTGGCCAGATCGGCACCGAGCTTACCCTTACCCTTCGTGAGAAATACGGCAACGATGCTGTTGTTGCGTCCGACATTAAAGAGCCTGCACTTGCTGAGCTAAAAAATGGTCCTTTTGAAATTCTTGATGCTAGCGACGGCGAAGGTTTACGCGCTATATGTGAAAAGTACCATGTAGGCACGGTGTACCACCTTGTAGCCATACTCAGCGCAACGGGAGAAAAATTCCCAATGAAAGCATGGGATTTGAATATGCAGAGTCTCTTAAACACGTTGGGATTGGCCAAAGAAAAAGTCATTGATAAAATATTTTGGCCGTCTTCCATTGCCGTTTTTGGTCCTACAACTCCGAAAAAAAATACGCCGCAACAAACCATCATGGAACCTTCCACCGTCTACGGCATCTCCAAACTAGCTGGAGAGCGATGGTGTGAATATTACTACAATAAGCACGGTGTGGACGTTCGGTCTATTCGCTACCCAGGACTCATTTCATGGAAATCTCAACCGGGTGGTGGGACTACAGACTATGCAGTGGAGATTTATTACAAGGCCCTTGAAGAGGGCAAATACACTTCATTTTTAAGCGAACACAGAGCGCTACCAATGATGTATATGGAAGATGCCATTCGCGCGACCATTGAACTCACAGAAGCTCCAGCG
>CBFHHP010000014.1:0-18844 GCA_965655745.1 uncultured Schleiferiaceae bacterium | reverse complement strand
ATCTCACCGGTGCGTAAGCGTTCTGGTACTTGACCAATTTCCTTTGCAGGTACCCCCGCCCAAAGCGTTCCAGGTGCTAACTTCTTTCCTTGGGTTACGACAGATCCTGCTGCAACGATGCAGCCCTCGCCTACCACACAGTCGTCCATCACGATTGCGCCCATTCCTATCAGAACATTGTTCTCGATCGTACAGCCGTGAACTATAGCATTGTGACCGATGCTCACATTATCACCAATGACCGTAGGAAACTTCTTATAGGTGCAGTGTACAGTTGCATTGTCCTGCACATTGACCTTGTTACCCATAGTTATGGCATTCACATCTGCGCGGATGACACTGCCGTACCAAAAGCTACAGCCTTCACCGCAGGAGAAGTTCCCGATAATGGTTGCATTTTCAGCGATGAATGAATCTTTTCCAATCTCAGGATGGTGTCCGAGAACAGGGCGAACAATAGGCATACCGTCTTGTTTTTGTGATGTACTTTTGTACCCTGAAAATACCCCAATTATGGAAATTAAAAGAGTCCCAGTTAGTATTTACGCAGAAATGACCCCAAATCCGAAGGTCATGAAGTTCGTAAGCAATAAACTGCTCCTTCAAACAGATTCTGCAGAATTCAGAAATATTGAAGAGGCAAAGCCTTCGCCACTAGCAACGAAGCTCTTTCATTTTCCATTTGTAAAGGAAGTATTCATCTCAGGAAACTACATCGCCATAGCAAAATTTGACGTCGTAGAATGGGACGACGTGGCCCAAGAGGTTCGTGTATTCATTACCGAGTTTTTGACTGAAGGAGGCGTTGCTGTTCATGAGGACCAACTCAAACCAGCGCAAGAAGAAAAAGCAGAAGAAGGCAAAGGCCCTGTTCTGAACCCGGAAGATTTGGGCGAAGTGGAAGCACGAATCGTAGATATCCTCGAAGAATACATCAAGCCTGCCGTGGCTCAAGATGGTGGAAACATCGCTTTTATGGGCTACAAAGACAAGATCGTTGAAGTTCAGCTGCAAGGCGCTTGTTCGGGCTGTCCGTCTTCAACGATGACACTGAAAAACGGCATACTTAGCATTTTGCAAAAGATGCTCCCAACGTTGGTTGACGACGTTGTGGCTGTGAACGGATAAAAAACCTTATTCCATAAAAAAGGGCGACCCTGCGGGTCGCCCTTTTTGTTAAATAACATCTTAGACTAAGCCATTGCTTGACCCATGTGCTTCAAATGAGCGAAGTGGCCTTTTAAAGCTTCCACTGTAGTGCGGTACTCGTTATAAGGAAGTTTGAATTCCGCAGCAGTCTTACGAACGATCTCTGCAATCTTTGGATAATGCACGTGATTGATCGTTGGGAACAAATGATGCTCTACCTGGAAGTTAAGACCTCCAGTATACCAAGTCACTAGATTGCTTCTAGTGCTAAAGTTCGCCGTAGTTTTCAACTGATGCTCTAACAAACTGTTGTCTTTAGCTTCCTCGTCTGTCGGGAACTCAGCCTTATCAACAACATGTGCCAATTGGAAGGTAAAGGACAAAATCAATCCTGCCACGACGTGCATCACCATATTGCCCCAAAGTACCATGTACCAAGGGAGACCTAAAGAGATAGGCAAAACATAGAACACAGCGAAATGGGCACCTTTACCTACAATAAGTTTTGTCCAGACCATACCTAAACTCTGGTCTTTTGCTTTGAACAGATCAGATTTGTTGTATTGAACCACCTGCTTGAAGTCCTTTTCCAACAACCACTTCCATGTCATCAATGCGTACGCAAACGGTGCGTAGATGTGTTGGTATTTGTGCTTTGGCTTCAACTCCTGCTCAGGGTGAAAACGGAACATATTTCCAGTTTCAATATCATCATCGTGACCGTCCAAATTTGTATGTGTGTGGTGCTTCACGTTGTGCTGCACTCTCCATGTGTAGCTGTTTCCTGCTAACATATAAATGACTGCACCAATCTTGCGATTCACCCACTCACTGCGTGTAACTGTGTTGTGAATAGCGTCGTGCATTACGTTCATCCCAACGCCCGCCATACCTAGGCCTGTGATAGCCCACAGAACAGTAGTCATTAAAAATGAGGTGTATCCGGTTAAGAACAAAACGAAAGGCACCAGATATATGGCTAAATTCAAAATGGCCTTTAAATAGTACCTGTAATCTGCTAAACCTGACTTGCCCTCTTCTTTCAAATAGGCTCTTACTCTTTTGCGAACTTCTTTCTGAAAATCGCTTGAACTTTTAAATCGCAACATGAAGTTTTAGTAAAATATTTGCTGAATTTAACAATAACAACAACAACTCCGCCCACATAGTTTAGTTTTGTACCGAATTCAAGATTATCTAAGATGCTTAAAAACCAAAAGCCAACTGACCTAAAAGCTTGGCACAAGCTTCAAAAGAACTCTATCTATGACAAGAGAACGCTAAAAACTCGTTTTTATGAGGACTCAGAGCGTTTTAACAAATACCACATTAATTGGGACGGTATACTCTTCGACTTCTCTAAGAACCACATGGGCAGCGAAACTTTCGCGCTCTTCCAGGAATTGCTAGAAGAAGCAGATGTACGCACTGCCATCAAGCAGCAGCAAGGCGGAGAGAAAATCAACGTCACTGAAAACCGTGCAGTACTCCACACGGCACTTCGTAATATGAGCGAGGATCCTATTTATGTGGACGGCGAGGACGTGATGCCAGGGGTGCGCGACTCGTGGGCCAAATTGGCCACCTTCTCTAGTGAAGTTCGCTCAGGAAACTGGAAAGGGCACAGCGGCAAACGTATTACCGATGTAGTAAATATCGGTATCGGTGGATCGGACTTAGGCCCAAGAATGGTCATAAATGCATTGAAGCCATTCGTTACAGACGAAATGAACTTCCACTTTGTTGCCAATGTAGATGGCGCTGACTTGCACGAGGTACTCAAGAAAGTAGATGCGGAAAGCACGCTATTTATTATCGCTTCTAAGACCTTTACCACACAAGAAACCATGCAGAACGCCAATAGTGCGAAGAATTGGTTCTTGAACAACGGTGGTAGCCAAGAAGACGTGGCGAAGCACTTCGTTGCTGTAAGTACAAATGCCGAAGGTGTTGCAGGATTCGGGATTGATACCAAGAACATGTTTGGTTTCTGGGACTGGGTCGGCGGACGCTACAGCGTGTGGTCGGCTATTGGTCTTCCAGTGATATTGGCTATCGGATTCCAAGGATTCCAAGAATTCTTGAGCGGTGCGCATGCTATGGATAAGCATGTTGCCGAGGCAGATTGGAGCGAAAACATTCCAGCTCTTATGGCGATGCTCGGCATTTGGTACCGCAACTTCCACAATGCGCCTTCACAAGCTATACTTCCATACGATCAATACTTAGACAGATTTGCAGCCTACTTCCAACAGGGAGATATGGAGAGCAACGGGAAGTATGTGGACCGTGGCGGTAACCGAGTGAACTATCCAACAGGCCCAATTATTTGGGGCGAGCCAGGGACCAATGGACAACACGCGTTCTACCAACTGATCCACCAAGGCACGGACCTCATTCCTGCAGATTTTATCGCTGCGAAAAAATGCCAGCACAGTTTGCCGGATCACCACCCTATTCTACTGGCCAACTTCATTGCCCAGACCGAGGCCTTGATGACAGGAAAGTCAAGAATGGATGTGGAAATTGAAATGCGTCAAGCTGGATTGAGCAGTGACGATATCGATAAGATTGCACCGTATAGAGTTTTCGAAGGCAATAGACCGACCAACAGCATCTTACTGGATGAATTGAACCCTTACCACCTGGGTCAGTTGATTGCCGCATACGAGCACAAGATTTTCATCCAAGGATACATCTGGAACATTTTCTCATACGACCAATGGGGTGTAGAGCTTGGTAAAGTATTAGCAAAGGCGGTCCTCAATGAACTCAAGGGCGGTGCGAAGCACGAACACGACAGCTCAACGGCTGCGCTTATCGATTATTTGAAAAGCTAATTTATTCGGAGAGTTCCGAACGGAAAACGTCCAACAGTTCATTGAGTTGTTGGGCTTTTTTTTGGTCAATACCTGCGGCAAGAGATTCCACTTCTTCTTTGTCCACCAGATCATTGACTAGAGTTCGTCCTTTAGGAGTTAAATAAATAAAGACGATTCTGCGATCCTCCTTGTCACGAACTTTCTCCAAGAGATCGATGCTCACCAGTCGATCCACCATTCGAGAGGCATCGCTCATTTTATCCAGCAAACGCTCGCGTATTTCTGAAGTGGTAGAGCCCGTATCACCTGCGCCACGAACAATACGCAATACGTTGTACTGCTGCATTGTTAAGCCGTTTGATTTAAGACGTGCCGTGATTTTCTCCTTTAACCTGTTAGAGGTATATATGAGATTGACAATCAATTTTGATTGTTCTGTGGAAAAGGCACTTTGTTTGATTTCGTCTTCCAGGCGCATAAACACTAAACAATTATACAGGTAATTGTTCAAACAAACAACGGAAATAAAAAACCCGCACCAGTTAGTGCGGGTCATTTGCTATATCTTCTTCAGGATTAAACCGTCATGATATCGTTTTCCTTCTTGGCGAACATCGCATCACATTTTGCGATGTATTGATCTGTCATCTTTTGGATGTCGTTCTCACTGTCCTTGCGTATATCTTCGCTAAGACCGTCATTACCCATCTTTTTGAGTTCATCCATAGCGCTCTTACGAGCAGCACGAACACCGACTTTTGCGCTTTCCGCCTCTGCCTTAGCCATTTTGGCCAATTCTCTACGACGCTCTTCTGTTAATGGAGGAACAGAGATAATCACGCTTTCCCCATTGTTCATAGGGTTAAATCCAAGTCCAGAGTTAATGATAGCACGCTCAATATCTGGGATAATGTTCTTTTCCCATGGCTGAATGCTAATGGTACGAGCATCAGGTGTATTCACGTTACTCACCTGCGCCAATGGCGTTGGAGCACCATAGTACTCAACCATTACACTATCTAGCATAGATGCGCTTGCACGTCCAGCACGGATTTTAAGCAATGACTTTTCCATGTGCGTAATCGCACGGTCCATATCATCTTTAGTCGATTCAAATACTAATTCTAATTCCTCTTCCATGAGATTTATCTTCTTAGTTCTTTACTAAAGTTCCTACCCCGTCAACCCCAGAAACTACGTTCATCAAGTTTCCTTTCGTGTTCATGTCAAAAACAACGATAGGCAGGTCATTTTCTTTACTTAGGGTGAATGCTGTCATGTCCATAACGTTTAATCCACGGTCATAGACTTCTTTGAAGCTCAACTCAGAGAATTTCGTAGCATTCTCGTCTTTCTCTGGATCGGCAGTATAAATTCCGTCAACGCGCGTACCCTTCAGGATTACATCCGCTTGAATCTCAACAGCGCGAAGTGTCGCTCCGGTATCTGTCGTGAAATATGGATTACCCGTTCCCGCGCAGAATATGACAACGCGTCCCTTTTCTAGGTGACGGATGGCACGACGGCGGATAAAAGGCTCGGCCACTTTATCCATTTCAATTGCACTTTGAAGGCGTGTTTTAACACCCGCGCTTTCAAGAGCTCCTTGTAATGCAAGTCCATTAATGACTGTTGCAAGCATACCCATGTGGTCGGCTTGTACGCGATCCATGCCTTGCGAAGCACCACTAATACCTCTAAAGATGTTTCCACCGCCAATAACGATACCCACCTGGACACCCTTTTCAGCTACGGCTTTAATTTCCTCTGCGTATTCCGCGATTCTCTTTGGGTCAATTCCGAAATCATTGTCCCCCATTAATGCTTCGCCGCTCAATTTTAGTAGCACTCGGTTGTACTTCATCTTACATAGGTTTGAACACAAATATAAGTCAACTGGCTTCCATTGTCTATCCTGCTGCGGTTACTTTTGCACCAACCCCTCACAGTTTACTGCATAAAAAAGCCCCCACTTTATCAGTGAGGGCCTTACTATGTTGAGCTTGTTCTCGATTATAGAGAAACGCGCTTAAAGTCAACTACTTCCAAACCAGCTTGAACGCTAGTGAGGTATTTAGCAACGCTCATCTTACCATCTTTGATGAAAGCTTGGTCCACCAAAGTGTTCTCTTTGAAGAATTTGTTTAGACGACCAGTAGCGATCTTTTCCAACATTTCTTCTGGCTTGCCTTCTTGACGTGCTAACTCTTTACCAACTTCCAACTCACGATCGATAACATCTTGAGATACAGCATCACGGTTCAATGCAACCGGGTTCATTGCAGCCGCTTGCATAGCTACGTCACGACCAGCTTCAGCAGCTTCAGCAGTTAAACCTACCAAAGTACCAATCTTGTTGCCCATGTGGATGTAAGCTGCAACGTATGCAGCATTTACTGTAGCCAATTCTGCTACCTCGATTTTCTCGCCGATTACACCAGTTTGCTCTTGCAGTTTATCAGCAACTGTCAAACCACCTTCGAATTCTGTAGCACCTAATTCTTCTGAAGTAGAAGCACCAGAAGCCAAAGCGATATCCGCCAATTTGTGCGCCAAAGCAACGAAGTCTTCGTTCTTAGCTACGAAGTCAGTCTCACAAGACAACTTCACGATAACACCTTTATCAGCACCGTTCGTCTTAGCGATAACAGCACCTTCAGTAGCATCACGGTCAGCACGCTTAGCAGCTACTTTCTGACCTTTCTTTCTTAGGATGTCAACTGCAGCCTCGAAATCGCCTTCCGCTTCAACCAAAGCTTTTTTACAGTCCATCATACCAGCACCAGTTTGCTTTCTGAGTTTATTTACTTCAGCAGCAGTAATCTTTGCCATGATATTGAAATTTAATTTGTTGTTTTAATTGAAAAGAGAGCCGTAAAGTTATCCCCACGGCTCTCTTGAAAAGTATAAGTCTATCTTAAGAACCGCTTAGCTTACGCCTTTGCAGCCTTCTTTTCAATCTTCGCCTGCTCTGCAGCTGCTTTATCGCTCTTGCGCTGAGAAAGACCTGCTTTTACTCCGTCTGTTATTCTTTCTAGGATAACAGCGATAGATTTAGACGCATCATCGTTCGCAGGAATTGCGTAGTCTACACGACGAGGATCTGAATTTGTATCTACCATCGCAAAAGTTGGGATACCCAATTTGATGGCTTCATCTACAGCAATGTGTTCACGCTTAATATCAACGATAAAAAGTGCAGCTGGTAGACGGTTCATATCTGCTACAGAACCCAAATCCTTCTCAAGCTTAGCACGTTGACGATCTACTTGTAGACGCTCACGCTTAGAAAGAGTTTCGAACGTACCGTTTTCCTTCATCTTGTCGATGCTCTGCATCTTCTTGATGGCTTTACGGATAGTTACGAAGTTCGTCAACATACCTCCTGGCCAACGCTCAGTTACGTAAGGCATGTTTGCATCGCCAGCGTATTTCGCTACGATTTCTTTCGCTTGTTTTTTCGTTGCTACGAAAAGGATTTTACGACCTGAAGCGGCAATTTTTGAGAGCGCTTCTGTCGCTTCAGTCAATTTTGCATCTGTTTTGTGCAGGTCGATTACGTGGATACCGTTGCGCTCCATAAAGATATAAGGCGCCATGTTTGGGTTCCACTTACGGGTCAAGTGTCCGAAGTGAACACCTGCATCCATGAGTTTTTTAATGTTGTCTGTTACTGCCATTTTCTTGAGTTTACTTTCCTAGTAAGCAATGTGCCAGTAGCCTGTTGTTAAGAGTCTGGCCCATTTGGATACTAAATCTCGATTAACGTTTAGAGAACTGGAATTTCTTACGTGCTTTCTTCTGACCGAATTTCTTACGCTCAACCATACGTGGGTCACGAGTAAGTAGTCCGGCAGGCTTCAATGCTGTGCGGTTTTCTGTATCAATCTCAGAGAGGATACGAGAAACACCCAAACGGATCGCCTCAGCTTGACCAGTGATACCACCACCTACAACGTTAACTTTTACGTCGTAAGAACCAGTAGTCTCTGTCAAAGTGAAAGGCTGCTCTAGCTTGTAGTGCAACGGCGCAGTGTTGAAGTAGTCCTTGTAGTCCTTGCCATTTACGGTGATGCTACCAGCACCCTCGTCCATGTAAACTCGAGCTACAGAAGTTTTACGTCTTCCAATTGCGTGAAACTTTGCCATTTATTATTACTTATTTGATTTCGTTAATGTTGATTGCAGTTGGCTGTTGTGCCTCGTGCTTGTGCTCAGCACCTGCGTAAACGTGAAGGTTACGGAACAACTGTGCACCCAAACGGTTCTTTGGCAACATGCCTTTAACCGCTTTCTCAACGACGCGCTCTGGGAACTTCGCCATCATGTTCTCTGGGTTAGTCGTGCGCTGACCACCTGGGTAACCCGTGTGCCATACATACGTCTTCTCAGTCATTTTGTTTCCGCTCAATACAACCTTCTCCGCGTTTAGGATAATTACGTTATCACCACAGTCTACGTGAGGAGTGTAGTTAGGCTTGCGCTTACCTCTAAGAAGCAATGCAACTTTAGAAGCTAGACGACCCAAAGTTTGGCCTTCTGCATCTACTACTACCCAGTTCTTTTCAACTGTTGCCGCGTTGGCTGATACTGTTTTGTAACTTAATGTATTCACCGCTAATGCGTTTTAAAGTTTAAAGTGGTTGCTCTTCACAACCCCCAAAAGGGCTGCGAAAATACATCTTTATTTGCCTAACAACCAAAAATCTATGAACAAAATATAGACACGAAGAACTGTGCATGGTTTTTGTATTGTAGGCAATGAGATAAATTGCGAAATTGCACGTCATGCAAAAATACATCAGAAGACCCCTAATTATTGCTTTAGCACTGATTTCTAGCGCTGTCTACGGACAGAAATGTGGACACGACCACCTAGAAGAAGAAGTAAAGCGCCTCTATCCCAACTACGAAAGTGCAGAACAAGAGTTCATTCAAAGCATAGATTTTGATGCCGCTCACAACCCCGAAGCAACCGTTTTTAAAATCCCTGTAGTCGTACATATTATTTATGACGATGCAGGAGATAACATTAGCGATAAGCAAGTGAAGGATGCCATCACTGTGATCAACGAAGATTTTAGACGTCTAAATGCCGACACAGTAGATACGCGTTCTGCATTCTTGGGCGTGGCTGCGGATTGCGAAATTCAATTTGAATTGGCCAAACTTAACCCACAAGGAAACTGTACCACGGGAATCACGAGGAAGCAAAGTGCACTCAGTGTAAATGCGAGCAACAACGTAAAAGCTCTGCGAAGCTGGCCAAACAATAAATACCTCAACATTTGGGTAGTAAACAGCATCGACCTCGGAAGCTCAGGTCAAGGTACCGTCTTGGGATACGCCTACAAGCCCAACCCAGGTCAAAGTACCACCTTTGATGGCGTAGTTATTCGTCACGACCGCATGGGTAGAATAGGCACGAGTACTTCTGCGGGTCGTACACTTACTCATGAGATAGGACATTACCTTGGACTAGATCATCCTTTTAAAGGCGGATGTTTTGCGGGGGACAACTGTGCAGATACGCCACCGGTGAGTGAAGCTAGCTTTGGTTGTAATCTCAACGCAAACACCTGTTCTAATGACAACCCAAACCTTCCGGACCAGATAGAAAACTACATGGACTACGCGGACGATGTGTGTACCAATATGTTTACCGCGGACCAACGCGCCATCATGCGCAACAACTTGAACATTTCGAACCGTCGCGGCTATTTGGTAACGAGCACCAATGCAAGCACTACCGGTATTGCTGCAAATGCGGTTCTGCCGTGTGCGCCAGAGGCCAACTTTGAGGCCGACCAAGCCGTATTCTGTGCAGGCGCAACTGTGCAATTCATGGACAAGAGCACCTTTGGAAATCCAACGTCATGGCAATGGAACTTTCCAGGCGGTACACCAAGCAGTTCCACTATAGAGAACCCAACAGTGACCTACAACAACCCCGGGAACTACAATGTGAAGCTCGAAGTAACCAACAGCAACGGAACAAGTACCCTATTACAAACTGGTTACGTGAGTGTTCGTGGCAACAATCCAGGTATGTGGGTCAATGGCTTCAATTCGGGTTTTGAATTTAACACTGTACCAAACGGGACTTGGCACGTAGAAAATCCTGATGGAGATAACATCAGATGGCAACGCAACAACTTCAACTTTTATGAAGGTGCGTATTGTGTGAAATTGGACAACTATAACAATGTCGCTGATAACACAGATGCTCTCATTACTGATAAAATCTACGTGGGAGGAGCGAAGAGCATGAACTTCAGCTTTAAGTATGCGGTGGCAAGCAAGCCTGGATTTGCAGGAGACCGCATTATCGTGAGTGTAAGCCAAGATTGTGGGACTACATGGAATAGCGTTCGCACCCTTCTAGGACCGCTTTTGTATGCAGTAACGAATAAGGCCAATCCGTGGAATCCCGCATCACAGAGCAACTGGAGAAGCGTGAATATTGATATGAGCGATTATGTAGGTCCTAATCCTATTATGATCAAAGTTGAATTCGTTTCGGGCGGCGGTAACAACGCCTTCTTGGACGACTTCCAATTAACCACTGTATTAGATACTGAAGAATTCACGGCGGAGGACATCACGCTTTACCCAAATCCTTCGAACGGTTCTTTTAACGTTGAAGGCCTTCCTGTCGGTACAGACTACACCATCATAAGTGTAGATGGCCGATTGATTCAGCAGGGCCAATTGAACACGGAGCGAACTATAGACATCAATACTGCCACAGGATATTACATCTTCCAGGCGGGTACCGTGCGCAAGCCTATTGTCATTCAATAAACTGCTGAACTATTCAGCGAATCCAAAATTTCTAATTAAAAAGGCGCCCTATAAGCGCCTTTTTAGTTTAGAAATTTGTCTTTGTTCTTCTAGCTACAATAGTCAAGGAGGCTGAATTTCTAACAATTACTTCTTGTTTAGTTGAGGTCAAAATGTGATGGCCGTCTGGACTATATTCAAAGGAGCGAATACTGCCGCTATTTGAATGTATCTTTTGGATAGGTTTCCAAAGTTCAGTGTCCCACAGGTAAACTGTACTATCGGAATCAAAAGGGGGAAATCCACTTCGAGGTTTTTTTGTAAGTATAGTTTTCCCATTGGGGCTAAAACTAAGGTGATATCCGTGTTGTTTCCACAAAGAATTCTCAGAACCTATTTGGTGCTTCAAAGAATCCACTGAAAATACATGCCATACGGATGGATGGTATTCATATCCACCATAAGGTGATTTCGTTCTTGGAGTAATTTCTAAGAATAGTAAGTCTTTCCAATAGAATGCATCCGTATGTCTGTCAAATTCAGCATCAAAATTTAATACCTCCTCACCAGTTTTAACATCCCAGAAAACCGCTAGGCTGTCTCTATGAGTCGTGACCAGAATGGTCGATTCTGAATTAAAATCGGCACTATAGGTCCAATCTTTATAGTGCGTCAAAGGTAATCTCACCTTGTGAATATATTTTCTTCTCTTTTTTTTCCAAATATTCACTTCACCCAGCTCGCCTGCACTGCAGAGATATTGTCCATCATCATTAAAAGTGACTAAAATTGAAATATCAGAAGGATCATAATTTTTTACCGATTTAGGCACCAAGGTTTGTACTAAAGATCCTTTATTAAGATCCCACAAATAGATTCGTTGATCCCAACAGGCCGTAGCTAAAATTTCACTTGTTCGGTCTATAGTCGTACTAGCAATATACTCAGGGTGTGGCAGTGCAAATTTGAACTTACCACTAACCAAATCCCAAACAAACGCAGTATCACCCCTCGAATTGATCAATAACTCTTCGGTGAACTGAACCTTTTCCCAACTCCCGATGGGCAGCGTATATTCACAAAGTGATAAGTCGCCCTGCCAAACCTGCAGAGAATTTTCGCCGCGAAGAATGATATGCCCATTTGGTGTCCAGATGGACTTACCCAAAAAATCTTCAGAAATAACGGTATCACTAAGATTTTCATTGAAATCAATGACTGCCTGAGTTTGATGCACATGTAGAAAGAAAATACAAGCGAAGAATGTTTTTTTAGCTAGGTTCATAGGTTAGTCGTTTTAACCTAAAACGTTCAATAGCCCTCAATATTTCAAAGCATTGTTATCTTCTTTCTTTGTAAGAATCAATGTCTTTTGTGTTCTTTTCAAGGTAATCCAA
Organism: uncultured Schleiferiaceae bacterium; assembly: GCA_965655745.1. Taxonomy (GTDB): domain Bacteria; phylum Bacteroidota; class Bacteroidia; order Flavobacteriales; family Schleiferiaceae; genus UBA10364. The sequence continues at coordinate 6,693 of CBFHHP010000014.1, read as the reverse complement.
AGGCCGTTGTAATCCTCCTTGAAGAAGGTAACAAGATTGATTTGGACTCTTAGTACGCTGGGTTTCTAATATCCTCCAACTAAACTTAATCTGCCAGCGGCAACATAAAGTCTACAGGGTTGGCCTCGAGGTACTCCATCAAGGCTTTGTAATCTTCATCGAGGAAGGTATTGACTGAAGCAGTGGCCTCCTCTGTGCGCTTCTTGAGGTTGTTGAACAAGTTTTGTTCGTTGCTCTCCCAAGCGCGCTGTGAGCTTACCAATTGCCACAATGATCCGCCCCATTGATTAGACCATACTTCAGGCTGCTCGAAGTAGCCCTTTGTCTCCTTCTTACCAAAGATGCCGTGACGTACCTCTTCCAATGCCTTGGCAGTGGCTTTCACTGTATCGGCCAAAGTAGAATCATTCTTGTAAGCTTCTGTTTTCAGTAGCTTCTCAAGACTTTCAATATTTTGATTCGCACGAGCCAGTTTCTGCACAGCAGCATCTAAATCTGCTTCGATAGCCTCAATGCCTTTGTAGGACTCCCTGCGCGAAGCAAGGTCTTCCATACTCACCCAAGAAGTCATGCGTGGGTCTTGACGAACCTCAACATTTTGAGAGGCAACAGCATCACCAAAGCTAATCGTCACCGTGTAGGTTCCAGGCAGCACAGTTGCACCACGAGGATCACTCTGTTGCTCCTTCTCCTGACGAATCTTGAATTCAGGGTAGCGCTGACCGCTTTGCCACATAGCCCAGCGCCAGCTGTTCAAACCTTCACTCACTTTTACATATTGAGTATAGATCGTGTCGCCAGATGCATCTTGGTAATCTACACGCATCTTCTTCTTGTTGTCCTCAGCAACCTCGGGCAAGTAGGCTTTAAAACGGGCACCGAAACGACGGTTCTCACCGCGGAAAGTCGCACTTGCTGCAAAACGCACACCTGGGCTTTGCTTGCGCTCCCATTGGTAAGCAGTTGGTGGCGTGAAGAAGGTTGGTTCGCTGAAGTCATTAGCTGCTACCAATTGGCGCAATGGCTCTACATCATCCAACACCCATGCACCACGTCCAAAGGTTCCCAAGACAAGGTCTTTTTCTCTCTTTTGGAAGGCAAGGTCCATGACTTGTACCGTTGGCATGTTTTTGTCCCATTTCTGGAACGTGCCGCCACCATTAGTACTCACGTATAATCCGTATTCGCCACCTACCCACAATAGATTAGGCTCCACAGGATCTTGCAATACACTAAGTACTGGTCCGAAAACGTCGCTATCGTCCACCACACGCGTTACTTTCTTACCGTAGTCCTCGACTTTATAGAGGTACGCGCTCCAGTTGTTGCGGCGGTAGTCGTTCACCACTACCCAAGCAGTTCCTTTTTCGTACTCTGAAGCACGAATTTGCGGAATCCAGGCGCCTTCCGGGAGGCCCTTAAGCTTCTTACTTAGGTCGGTCCAATTAGCCCCGCCATCCATAGTCACGTACAACTTACCGTCGTCCGAACCGCTCCATATCTCATTCTGATCCAGCGGTGATGGAGCAATCGCGATCACACAAGTGTGGTTTTCTGCACCGGTCACGTCGAAGGTTAGACCACCACTCTCAAGCTGCTTTTGCTTCTCAGGATCGTTGGTCGTTAGGTCTGGACTTATGATGGTCCAATTCTTTCCATTATCGGTACTCTTATGGATGTACTGCGAACCAAAGTACAATGACGTCTCTGGCGCGAATGGATCAAGAGCAATAGGCGCATTCCAGTGGAATCGCAATTTCTCGCCTTCAGGATGTACCGGCTTGATCAACTCGCTGTATCCTGTGTTGGTATTTACTAGACCTACGTTTCCTTCTTGGCTTTGTGCATATACCGCATCCGTGCGGCCCGGTACTGGAACCACATCAAAGCCGTCACCAAAGAACAGCTCGCTCCACTCTTCGTTGCGGATACCGTCAACCGTCAAACTGTACGCTGGGCCCATCCATGAACCGTTGTCTTGCATACCGCCGTATACATTGTACGGCAGATGATCGTCCACATTGATGTGGTAGAACTGCGCAAGCGGCAGGTTCTCTACAAAATACCAAGTCTCTCCATAGTCGTACGAGATATTCATACCACCGTCGTTTCCTTCAATCACGTGAGAAGGGTTTACTGGATCGATCCACATAGCATGGTGATCTGGGTGCACAGTGCTGTATGGCGTGATGGTCTTCCAAGACTTTCCTCCGTCGTCACTGCGCGTTACATACGTCCACAACGAGTAAATACGGTCTTCGTTTTGAGGATCTACACGAAGGTCGGCGTAGTAAAACGGGCGGTTACCCGTCTGCTCGTCCTCACTTACTTTGTACCACTTTGCACCACCGTTAGAACTTGCATACAAACCGTTCTTCTTACCCGTCTCAATCAGGGCATATACTTTGTTCGGGTTCGATGGTGAGATGGCTAGACCCATACGGCCCAAATCGCCTTTAGGAAGACCTTCCTTATCGGTCATCTTCTTCCAGTTTTCACCACCATCGTGGGTGATGTACAATCCTGAAGATGGACCACCGCTTTTAAAGAACCACGGCCATCTGCGGTATTCCCACATCGCTGCGATCAACTTCTTTGGATTGCTTGGATCCATCACGAGGTCACCAGCACCTGTCTTAGCGTCGATGTACAATGATTTGTCCCAAGTCTTACCACCGTCGGTCGATTTGAATACACCGCGCGGTCCTTCGCCCCAAGCAACACCAGTAGCACCCACAAATACTTCATCCGTATTTTCTGGGTTGATGATGATGCGATGTATGGTACGCGTTTCTTCGAGACCGAGAAGTTCCCAATTGGCCCCGCCGTCGTACGATTTATACAAACCGTAACCGCTCGTTTGTGAGTTACGGGGATTTCCTTCACCGGTTCCAACATAAATGATGTCTGGATGCTTCGGGTCAATGGCAACGGCGCCTACAGAAGCCACCGCTTCGTTTTCGAAAATAGGCGACCAAGTCTGGCCGTTGTTTTCACTCACCCACAATCCACCACTGGCTGCTCCCGCATAAATAGTAGTTGGGCGGTCTGGGTGCACAGCGATACAGGTCACTCGACCACTCATCCCTGCTGGACCGATGTTGCGCGGTTCCATCTTTTTCATCACCTGTTCTAAGGTGGACTTTGCCTCTTCCTGGGCATAGGAAGAAACAGAGAAGGCCACTAGGAGTGCCGTGGCAAAGAGCTTCATTAGCTTCATATTCGTACGTATTGTGTTTGTTAGATTTCCCAACCCTTGCGGTACTCACGACCGACCCAAGCGTTGGCGGGTTTATAATTCGTAATTTTCATTGCCTCCCCGTCCCAATTCAGTAGAATTCGTCCAGGGTAATTATATGGAGCCCAATCCGTGGCGGTTTTGCCCGGCTTCAATTGTTTGTATTGGAAAGCGCGGACGGCCAAGTTACCCATCAAAACGCTTTCAGTCAATGGACCTGCAATAGAAAATGGCGATGACGTCTTTACGCCGTCCAAAATACCGTCGACAAAGTTGGCTATGTGTCCCGATGTATCGTTCTTAATCCTTGCCAGTGTCTTCGCTGGTGCCTCCGCCTTGGTACCGTCATTTAAATACACCCTCGGGTTGCCACTGTACGTATCAGTAACCAAGATTCCTTTTTCTCCGTAGAATACACTTCCACCGTCCACATTGCCCGGCATATCGTCATCCGGCAATTGTGCTGGTCGCTCAGGCATCAAGCCGCCGTCGTACCAATTCAATTTTATCTCACCGAAATCGGCATGATCAAAAGTCAGACGTATGACCGAAGACGGTGGGCACACGCCCGTATAATCGGCTTCGACAAAATCGTCCGACCACATCGTCGTGCAACTTGCCTCTGCCGAGGTGGGATAACCAAGACCCAATGCTACGTACGGTGTTTCAAAAATGTGACAGCCCATATCGCCCATTGCCCCAGTTCCGAAGTCCCAGAAGCCACGCCATTTAAACGGTAAATAACGGTGGTTAAAATCTCTATTTGCGGCCGGTCCGAGCCATAAGTCCCAAGACAAATAATCCGGAACAGGATCTGTCGAGGTCGGAGGTTGCAATCCCTGTGGCCAAACTGGTCTGTTGGTCCAGCAATCTACCTTATTCACTTTGCCAATAATACCTGCTTCGATAATCTCATGCGCAGTTCGGATGCCGTCCGAGGATGCACCGACATCTCCCATTTGGGTCACCAAACCCCTGCTTTCTGCGACCATGGTCATCGTACGTGCCTCAAGAATATTGTGCGTCAATGGCTTCTCCACAAAGGCATGTTTACCCGCACGCATGAAGGGCAAAGAGGTCACAGCATGCGTGTGATCCGGGGTAGCACAGAAGAATGCATCGATCTCACCAAGGTGCTTGTCATAAATATCCCTGAAATCACGGTATTTATTTGCATCGGGCAAAAGCTTATGGGCTCTAGCGGCCTGCTTGTCGCTCACGTCGGCCAGTGCTACAAATTTCACCTTTCCTGTTTTATGTAACGCACTTAGTACTCCGTACCCACGACCACCTACACCTACGCCGGCCATGTATAAAGTATCCGAGGGTGCGGTCTTTGACTTTCCCAGCACATGCGCTGGAACGATGGTGATACCTGCAGTAGCGGCAGCGGCACCTTTCAAAAAGGACCTTCTGTTCATGTTTTTTGGTTTTGTAGCTGAAGAAGTTACGACATTAAAAACGTAATTTTAAACACATGAAAAAACTGCTATTACTCGCTGCACTTATTTTCAGCTTTGGATTAAGTGCACAACGCCTTGAGGTAGGCGCAACGACAGCTGCCGCTATTGGGATTGGCTATGGAACCTTCTACGACATCCGCCCAATGGTGGCCTGGGGAAAGAATTTCGAAAGTTTACGAAGAGTTCGATTGGACCGTACATCAATGAACTTCTCAAGCTACAACGACCAAAATTACTTCAGTATGAGTACTGGAATCTTTTTTGGCCAACAATGGAGAACACAAATTGCAGATAAATTCTACTTCATTCACGGACCTGAAATTGGGGCGAATTATTATGCCGGCACCAACTATCAAAGTTCAACCCTCGGAACACATTACCGCATGGGAGGTGCCTACAGGGTAAATGACAAATTCACAATATCCTTAGAAGCACCCGTTTCTTTTGAATACAGCTGGTCGCAGAATGCCAATAGCGAGGCAACTTCTTCCTCGTATTTCAGCCTGTTCGGAAGCAGCAACTTATTGAGCTTCACCTATGCGCTGAAGTAGGCTTGGAAAATTCTAGAACCACAAGGGCGGTGCCGATGGCACCGCCCTTGTTATTAATATTCTAATGGAAAGGTTTTCTTAGCCCTTCACTTTCTGCGAACGACGAATAATAAGATAGCCTGCAACTACAGTTACTGCTACTGTCGATAAGAGCCAAAGAGAAAATGTATTCATAATAATGGGGGTTAGGTGTATAGTGTTCTGCTACTCCACGGTGATACAATAATCTTATGGGATGAGTTTTGTAACCAGACAATATAATTTGTAAAATATTTTTGTCATTTTGTCCAAAACAATTTACATTTGTAAAAAATATTTGACATATGAAGTATTTATTCAATTACAAGTGGAAAAGAATATCAGGGTGGATATTCTATCTAACAATTCCCGTAGGAATGTATCTACTGTTCACCGATAGTTTTGAGGATTTGTTGAAAATACAGGTGTTTTCTCTTTTTCATTATGAAACAATTTTCACAACATCTGATACCGAAAACATTATTGGGTCTAGAGGTTTTCAATGGATTGAAAATGGGTTTGTAGACGAGATATTAACTTTCGTTATTATTGTTTCAGGAATCATTCATTCGTTTTGTAAAGAAAAGATTGAGGACGAACTCATTTCAAAATTAAGAATGGATAGTCTAGTGATATCGTTGTATATCAACTATGGGGTTCTAATTTTCTTCAACTTCTTTGTTTACGAACTCTCTTATTTCTATGTAATGGTATTTCATCTATTCACCATTCTAATACTATTCAATCTCATTTTTAGGTATAAACTCAACATTCACTATAAGTCTTAACCCATGAAGAATAATATTAGAATGTATAGAGGGAAATTCAAACTTACCCAAGAAGATTTATCCAACAAATTGGGTGTTTCGAGACAAACAATCAATTCTATCGAGAATAATAAGTACTTCCCTTCTTTGGAATTAGGGTTAAAACTTTCCAGAATATTTGAATGTACCGTTGATGACCTTTTCAGTTTAGAATAAATTGACAACCTCAATAGTTGGTTGAGAAACCTTTACTATATCCTCTCTAGTAACTCTCTCCTCTCGAATCTTACCTTTATTATAGATTCCAAAGACAATTACATTGGTGAATGGTCTTCCAATAGGGGAGAGTAATCCCTCCTCATTTAGGATTTGAGATATCTTTCGGTAACCGATAGGGGTAAGAAAGTCCTCTTTATACCCACAAATCCTTTGATACAAATACTTCTGATATTCAGAATAATTTGAATCCCAAAGTTTAGTGGTAGTAATTGATACAGAGAATTTTACAACTACTCTTAAGGGGTTACAAAATTCATCCCTGTATTTTACTCCACCGTAACCGATTTTGCCAGGTTACGCGGGCGATCCACATCACAACCGCGCATGACCGCGATATAGTAACTCAATAACTGCAACGGAATAACCGTCAATAGTGG
>CBFHHP010000013.1:32938-40562 GCA_965655745.1 uncultured Schleiferiaceae bacterium | reverse complement strand
GGTTACTAACTGTAAACACGATCCCGTGACCCCTCCAGATTTTCCTCCTAACTCTTCTAAAAGTTGTCATCCAGATACCGTTTATTTTGTGAACGATATTCTCCCATTGTTACAATCAAACTGTGGTTCCTCCGGCTGCCATTCGGCTGTTAACCCTGCAGATGGACTAGCTTTAGTCGATTACAACAGTATCATGGAAGAAATAAAGCCTGGAGAGCCAAACAAAAGTGAGGTCTATGAAGTACTTGTTGAAACAGGAAACGACATTATGCCACCCCCGCCTGCCTCTCCATTAGACAGCACCTCTATTTGGAAAGTATTTACCTGGATATCTCAAGGAGCCTTAGAAAATCAATGTGACGATTGTGACACCTCTTCTGGCAGTTTTAGCCAAACCATTTTACCAATTGTACAAAGCCAATGTCAAAGTTGTCACAGCACTTCAAATGCATCAGGAAATGTTACTTTAATGGGGCATTCTGATGTTGTTAGTGCCGTAAATAATTCAAACCTTGTTTCAGCCATTCGTCGTTTAAGCGCGAGCCCTATGCCGCCTGCGGCTTCGTTAAGCGCGTGTGAATTGGCTCAATTTGATAAATGGATTCAAAATGGAATGCCCAACAATTAACCTTTTACCTAAACTAACCATCGTGCTATTTGCGCTATTTAGTTCTAGCTGTTATTATGATAATTACGAGGACAGCTACGGAAGCGGTAATGTTTGTGATACTGCCGTGGTTACGTTCAGTCAAGACATTAAGGCAATTATTGGACAGAATTGTGAAGGGTGTCACAACGGAAATAGCGCGAATGGCGGCTTAAATTTAGCAGGACATGAAAATATTCAGTCTCCTGCATTATCCGGAAGCCTAATGGATCGTATTGAAAGACTTTCGAGCGACCCTCTATCCATGCCACCTGGAGGACCACTAAGTGATTGTGATCAGAAAAAATTAACCGCCTGGATTAACCAGGGCGCACCAAACAACTAGTATTATGAAAAAGCTCTTTACACTACTTGCACTAACATTAGGCCTAAGTCTTAGCGCTCAACAATATATGACTCGCCAAGGGTCATTAACTTTCGATGCCGGATCTCCACTTGAGGATATTGTGGCTATAAGCAATAGCGCTACTGCAGTCTATGACGTTCAAGATGGTAAATTAGGGGTTCAGGTACTTATGACCTCGTTTGAATTCAAACGCGCTTTAATGCAGGAGCATTTTAATGAGAATTACGCCGAAAGCGAGGTGTATCCAAAAGCGGTATTCAAAGGCAAGTTCGAAGCTGGACGTGCCATAGGTGCGCTCACTATTCATGGGGTAACCAAGGATGTCGATGTACCTGCAAAACTTGATCTCTCAAAGGATACGGCCCATCTCGTTGCAGAATTTGCTGTAACTATTAAAGAATACGGCATCGCCATTCCTAGCGCTGTCGCTAATAAAATTGACAAACAAGCCAAGATTTTAGTGGATTGTAAATTGGTAGCCAGATGATGCGTTCATTCGTTTTTGTATTCCTCATTTTTTCTGCCGTTCAGGCCTTTGGACAAGAGGATGATCTTTTTGACCTCTTTGACGATGTAGAGGAAGTTCAACTTACCTACGCAACGTTCAAGGGAACACAGCTTATCAATTGTGCCACGAATGAAACACCAGGAGAAGGCGTGCTTCAATATGTTATCGCACACCGTTTTGGAAGCTTTAATGACGATTACTTATACAATTTCTTCGGCTTAGACAATGCGCAGATTCGAATGCAATTGGACTATGGCATGACCGACAAACTTAACGTAGGGATTGGACGGAGCTCTTTCTTAAAAGTCGCGGATGGCTTTATCAAATACAAATTACTCCAGCAACAAACAGGTGCCAAGAACGTTCCATTAAGCTTGACCCTAAACAGTTCTATCAATTATCGTAATGCACGCTATACAGACGGGGTACAGCATTATGCGAGCGACCGGATTTCCTACCTACACCAAGCCATTATTGCCAGAAAATGGAACCGGAAACTAAGTACCCTGGTGAGCCCTTCCGTTGTACATTTCAACTTGGTACCCACCGCCCAAGATCCAAATACCACTGCACATCTAAGCTTGGGAGGCCGTTATAAAATTACGAACCGAATGGCTCTAACCGGTGAAGGAACGCTAATGTCAAATCGTGAATTTAGCAGTGGTGAAAGATATACTACTCCTTTCGCCTTGGGTGTAGATATAGAAACTGGCGGCCATATTTTTCAACTACACATCTCAAATACCCGTGCTATGAACGGCCCCTTTTGGATGGCTAGAAACCCATACAGCGCGAGTAACGGCGGGCTATTCTTAGGTTTCAATATCTCCAGGGTTTTCACTGTCAAAGAGTAAGGTTTGGACATAAAAAACCCTGTCCGAAGACAGGGTTTAACCAAACCAATAAACCTAAGCTACTCTTAAGTTGATATAAAGTTAGCATTAATTTTTGGATTATCAATTAAAGTTGTTTAAAAAGAGGGGTCTATTTACATTTTTGTCTCGCTTGCAACAAATTCTCTTCAGTTTCTTGCATTTTCTCCATCATCCATAAGGACGATAATTCATCCAAAAATGCCCGTCTTTTAACCTACATACGTTGTCTACAGTGTTGTACAAAAGACGTAAATAAAAGTCATAACTCAATCTGTTGATTTTGTGCGTGTTATGATTTTTTTTACTAGCGTTAAATTCTATTAAGTGTATTATGTACACTATTGGAAAAATCTTATTATACTTGTAAACTAATCGTTAACACAAATAATAATGAATCAAAATCTACGTCGTGTATTGTCATCTACGACGCTTTGGTGCTCGATGCTTCTACTTGGATCACAGGTAGCTTATGCACAGAGTGAAGGCGAAGTTAGTGACGATGCAATGTCTCAAGCAGACATGTTGTTTGAGCAACTTGAAGAAGTTGTTGTCATTGGCTATGGTACTCAGAAGAAGAAAGACCTTACGGGTTCTTCTGCTCAGGTAAGTGCCGAAGACTTCAACGGTGGTGTTGTAACATCACCTGAAATGTTGATCCAAGGTAAAGCTGCGGGTATCACAATTACTCCAACCAACGGTGAGCCGGGTGGTGGTGTGAGTGTACGTGTTCGTGGTGGAACTTCGATCTCATCTAGTAACGAGCCGCTTTACGTTATTGACGGTATGCCTGTCCAATCAGCGAACACGCTTCCTGATGGTACTGGTCTAACTGGTGGTTCTCAGCGTAACCCGCTTTCTCGTTTGAACCCGAACGACATTGAGTCGATCACTGTTTTGAAGGACGCTTCTGCGACTGCTATCTACGGTGCACGTGGGGCGAACGGTGTTGTACTAATTACAACGAAGAAAGGTAAAGGCGGTAGCGCTATGGCTGTTGATTACAACTACCAAGTAAGTGCATCTACGCTTGCTAAGAAGTTGGATCTTTTGACTGCTGACGAATACCGTGCAGCTGTAAACCGTTTCGGTCTAGGAAACACTCTAGGCAACGCGGATACAGATTGGCAAGATGAAGTATTCCAGACTGGTGTTGCACAACAACACAACTTGTCTTTATCTGGCGGTTCTGCGGAAGGCAACTACCGCTTGTCTCTTGGTTACTTAGACCAAGACGGTATTGTGATCAACTCAGGTACTGAGCGTTTCACTAGCCGTTTGTCGATGAACCAAAAAACTTTAGACGGTAAGTTGACGCTTTCTGGAAACATAAACGTTTCTCAGCAAGACGACAACCTTACTCCTTACCAGCAAACTGGTGGTTTCGAAGGTGGTCTTTTCACAAACGTGATGAAGATGAACCCGACGCTTCCTGTTTACGACGCTGACGGAAACTACACGTTCGTTTCTAACTCTGTTCGTAACCCAGTTCAAGCTGCATTAGAAATTGACGATATTGCTCGTACAACTGGTATCACAATGAACGGTACTGCTCGCCTAGATCTAGGCGACGTATTAGAAGGTCTTAGCGCTACCGCTAACACTGGTTACGATACATATAATACTCTTCGTAAAACTTACCTACCTAAAGCTACTCCTTACGGTGTTGCTGATAACGGTATTGCTTCACAGAAGTACGGTCAAGTTTCTTCTCAAGTATTGGAAACGTACTTGAACTATGATGCTGAAGTTGCTGGTAACATGTTGAACTTCATGGCAGGTTACTCTTGGCAAGAAAACAACTACGAAGGTTTCGGTGCTACTGCATACGAATTCGTTACAGATAACTACAGCTTTAACAACCTTGACGGTGGTGGTCGTGCACAATTGGGTGATAAGTACTCTTACCGTGGCCAGTCTCGTCTAGTTTCTTTCTACACTCGTGCCAACTACGATATCGGTGGAAAGTTGATGTTGACAGGTACTGTTCGTCGTGACGGTTCTTCTAAGTTCGGTGCTGATAACAAGTGGGGTATCTTCCCTTCTTTCGCAGCTGCATTGCGTCTATCTGAATTTGACTTCGTTCCAGAAGCATTCTCTGATTTGAAATTGCGTGCTGGTTGGGGTGTTGTAGGTAACGAGGCAATTGGTGAGTACCAAAGTATCGCGCGTATCGGTACAGGTTCTAACGCTGTTATCGGCGGTTCTGCAACTTCTGGTACCGGTTACTTGAACCCTGCTAACCCAGGTCTACGTTGGGAGTCTACGGCTTCTACGAACATCGGTTTGGATTGGGAAATGAACGGTGGTAAATTCTACGGTTCTTTGGACTTGTTCCAGAAAAACACTTCAGATCTTCTGTTGACCGTTCCTGCACCAGCTCCTTCTGTTGCTCCAACATTGTTGGCTAACGTAGGTGCTACTTCAAACACTGGTTTTGATTTGATGTTGAACTACGCGCTAATAAGCTCTTCAGACTTCGGTTGGGATATCGGTTTCAACTTGTCTCGTTCAAGACTAGTAATTGAAGACTTAGGTACTAACTCTGAGATTTTGACAGGTGCTATCTCTGGTGCTGGTCAATCAGGTGCTTTCGCTCAGAAACTTGTTGTAGGTGAAGCTTACGGTACTTTCTACGGTCTCGTATACGATGCTTCTTCTAACACTTACGGAGACGAGGCTGAGGTAATCGGTTTGGCTCAGCCAGACTTTACTTACGGTTTCTTGAACACGTTTAGCTTCGGTAAATTCAACGCTAGCGTATTCTTCCGTGGACAGCAAGGTGGTTCTGTGTTCAACAACACGGCAATGGAGTACACTACACTTGATAACTTGAACACCAACATTAACTTGTTGGCTCCTGCACTCGACTTCACTGACGATATGTTGACCTCTACGCCAACGTACTCTTCACAGTGGATTGAAGATGCTTCATTCTTGCGTCTTGATAACTTGAACATTTCTTACAACGTTGACGTTGACGGTTCACAATGGTTGAACTCAGCTGTTGTTGGTTTGAGTGGTCAAAACTTGTTGATGTTGACTAACTACACTGGATACGATCCTGAGGTAAATACTTCTGCTTCAGGTAATGGTGCTCCTTCGTTAGGTATTGACTACACCAACTACCCACGTGCACGCACTATTGCATTGAACGTGAAATTCAACTTGAAATAATTTAAAAAAGATCGATACAATGAAAAGATTTTCAAAAATCGCATTGATTGCAGCCGCCGCCGTATCTACAGTTACGTTCCAGAGCTGTACTGATCTAGAAGAGACTATCTACGAGGATATCACCGCGGATAACTTCTTCTCAAGCGAAGGCGATTACTACTCTGTACTCGTAAACGCTTACGGTAACCTACGCCCATTGTTGTGGGGTTACTTTAACAATAGCCAGATTTCTTCTGACGAAACTATCGTTCCTACCCGTGGTGGTGACTGGGGTGATGGTGGTAAATGGAGAGAACTTCACCAGCACAACTGGACACCAGCAAATGCAGAAGTTGTAGGCCATTGGAATGATGCGAACAAAGGATTGGCTCAAACTAACCAGTTCATCTATGATCTCGATGCTGCTGACGCAAGTCTGTTTAGCGTTTATGACAAAGATGTTCTCATGGCTGAAGCTAGAGTTCTACGCGCATTTTATTACTTCCAATTAATGGACTTCTATGGCGGTGTTCCGATCCTAGAGAGCGCAGCTATTGATCCGGCTAATCTTCCAGCGAAGAATACGCGTAAAGAAGTGTTTGAATACATAGAAAGCGAATTGCTTGCCGCGATTGGTAACTTAAAAGACATGCATACGTCTGACCAACAAGGTCGTGTTACTAAGTACACTGCACACGGTTTACTTGCAAGAATGTACACTAACGCAGAGGTGTTTACCGGTACTGCTAGATGGGCTGATGCTGCATCACACGCCGATATGGTAATCAATAGTGGTGACTTCAGCCTCGAAGCTGATTTCCATGATAACTTCTCACCTGAGAATGACGGTGGTTCTGAGCACGTATTCGTTGTCCCTAACCTTGCTCAAGGTGGACTAGGGCTTACATTCAACATGAGAACGATGCACTACAACCAGTTGCCTTCTTCTCCATGGAATGGATTCTGTACGTTAGCTGATTTCTACAATAGCTTTGACACTACAGATGATCGTCACGATATTTTCCTTGTAGGACAGCAGTACGATGACGCTGGGAACGCTTTGACAGACCGTCAAGGTAACCCATTGAGCTTTACGGCTTCTCTTCCTGGAATCACAGGTGCTTCTGAGACCGATGGTATTCGCGTTGTGAAATACGGTATTGACCCAGCTGAGCAAGGTGGTGAGTCAGGTAACGATTATGTGATTATCCGCTACGCTGATGTACTTCTAATGAAAGCAGAAGCGCTTCTACGTCAAGGAGACGAAACAGGTGCTCTTGCAATTGTTAACGATATCAGAAGTAGAGCTGGAGCTGCCGCTCGCACGACTCTGTCAACAGACGATCTTCTCGAAGAACGTGGATTTGAGTTAGCTTGGGAAGGTGTAAGACGTCAAGATCTTATCCGTTTCGGTAAATTCACGAATGCTTGGGAACTAAAGGAAGTAACTGGTGAAGACTACATCAAGTTATTCCCAATTCCATTCTCAGCATTGGGAGCTAACCCGAACCTAGAGCAAAACCCAGGTTACCCTGCGGAATAATTCTAGTTCGATATAACTAAGTATTTAGTAAGAAGCCAGCACGGAAGTGCTGGCTTTCTTTTTTATCTTGCTACTCCTGCTTCAATGCTTACACACACTATGATTCGAAGAATATTACCCGTGGCCTTTTTGGCCTTTTTTGTTGCCTGTCAGCCCTCGGATTCCATTGATGCGTTATTTACGCAATTGGACAATAAAAAAATCGGAATTGACTTTCAAAACAACCTTGCTTACGACAAGGACTTCAACGTGTTTAACTACCGTAACTTTTACAATGGCGGTGGTGTTGCAGTGGGGGATGTGAACAATGACGGATGGATGGATTTGTACTTTACTGCCAACCAGACCTCAAATACCCTTTACCTCAACAATGGGGACATGACCTTTACAGACATCACCGAAAGTGCGGGCGTGGCTGGACAGCAAGCCTGGTCAACAGGGGTAGCGATGGCCGATGTCAATCAAGATGGATTTATCGATATCTATGTCTCAAATTCTGGAGATATCAAAGGAGATAGCCGTGCCAATGAAC
>CBFHHP010000013.1:7559-32839 GCA_965655745.1 uncultured Schleiferiaceae bacterium | reverse complement strand
TATTCCTCAACAATGGCGACAATACGTTCACCGAAGTTGCTGAGGAGTGGGGCGTTGCTGATCAAGGATTGAGTACCCACGGTGTATTCTTCGATTACGACAGAGATGGAGACCTTGACCTCTATGTACTTAACAACAGCTACCGCGCAATTGGAAGTTTTAATCTTGAAAAAAGCTCACGTGAAGTTCGCGATGCTGAAGGCGGGGATAAGCTCTACCGAAACGACGGAGGTTCTTTTACCGATGTCAGCGAAGCAGCAGGCATAATGGGTAGTGAGATTGGTTTTGGTCTAGGCACAACAGTCGGCGATGTTAATGGCGACGGATGGGATGATATCTACATCTCCAACGATTTCTTTGAGAAAGACTACCTCTACATCAATAATCAAGACGGTACGTTTAGCGAAGAACTCGAAAAACACATGCGTCATACCTCATTCGCTTCTATGGGTGCGGACATGGCCGACATCAACAACGATGGGGCACCGGACATCTTTGTTACAGATATGCTTCCACAAGGTGTTCGAAGACTGAATCAGACCACCACTTTTGAAAACTGGGATGTATATCAAGGGAAATTGAAATGGGGGTACTACCATCAGTTCAACCGCAATATGCTGCACTTGAACACCACAGAAGGGGATTTCTCGGAGATCGGCCAACTGAGTGGCGTGGAGGCCACAGATTGGTCCTGGGGAGCACTTATTGCAGATTTAGATAACGACGGTTGGAGAGACATCTATATCTCTAACGGTATCAACCACGACCTCACCGACCAAGATTACATCAATTACATCTCCAACGAAGAAGTGATGCGCTCCATCGTAACCCAGGAAGGGGTTAACTACAAGGAGCTTATCGACCTTATGCCTTCTACGCGCATTCCGAACTATGCCTATAAGAATGTTGCGAAAGGGTACAAGTTTGTCAATAAAGCCGAAGATTGGGGACTCGATGCGCCTAGCCACAGTAACGGCTCCGTATATGCGGATCTAGACAACGACGGCGATTTGGAATTGATCGTCAACAACACGAATCAAGCGCCGTTCATCTGGCGAAACAATGCCGAAACACTACTTGCGGAAAACCACAGTATCTCATTGGACCTGCGTAACGAAAATGGCGCGGCTGCCATTGGCGCTAAGGTGTACGGCTATGCCGGTGAGGAGATGTTCTTTGCAGAATTGGTCCCGATGAAAGGATTTCAAAGCTCTGTAGATCCGAGAATACACCTTGGTGTTGGCGCACACACAAGCCTCGACAGTTTGACCATCGTTTGGGGAAATAAGACGTCGCGATTGAGTGCTGTGGCTGCAGATAGTCTTTACGTTCTAACGGCGGCAGATGCAAGGCCTACACAGCTTGCAAGAGTAAAAAGTACTTTGCTACAGTCCTCAGGAGAATACGGCGCACGTACAGAGAACAAATACAGCCAGTTCAACGAAGAGCGCCTCATTCCACAAATGGTTACTACAGAAGGTGCGCGACTGGCACACGCAGACATCAATGGAGATGGGTTTACAGACGTATACCAATGTGGGGCCTCTGGGGAAGCGGGCAAATTGTTTTTAGGGTCGAATTACTACGGCTTTGAAGAAGCTACTCGAAATCCTTTTGCAGCACACGCAGCTAGCGAAGACACCGACGCTCAATTCTTTGATTACGACAGGGATGGAGATCTCGATCTATACGTCGCAAGCGGATCTATGGAAGCTGAAAACAACAGTACCGATCTCTTTGATCGCGTCTATAAAAATGTTGGCGGTGGAAAATTGGTCTACGACGAAAATGCTCTTCCGCGCCTTCCGGTACGCTCCTCCTCTATCGCTGTGGCCGATTTTGACGGCGACGGTTTGACCGATGTATTTGTTGCGTCGCGAGGATTGAAAGGCCGTTATGGCGTCCCTGCTAATGGCCTATTCCTAAAGAATTATGGGAACGGAGAGCTGCGCAATGAGCGTAGAACTACTCGCGGGTTCCAACGCATCGGCATGATTACTGATTGTGCCGCAGGCGATGTAGACGGCGACGGCGATGCCGACTTGCTTACTGTGGGTGATTGGTCGGGCATTCGACTTTGGATCAATGACAATGCAAGCTTTAAAGAGCAAACCATTGAGGCCGGTTTCAACTACAGCCAAGGGCTTTGGAACACGATGAAGCTCATAGATGTAGACGGCGACGGGAACCTTGATGTAATAGCGGGTAACCTTGGAGAGAATTGCCGCCTAGAGGCCTCTCAACAAAAACCGATGGCATTGTTCGTGAATGACTTCGATGGAAACAGTTCAACAGACCCAATCCTATGTTCGTATTGGGGCGATACTTTGTTCCCACGTGTATTGCGTCACAACCTTATCTCACAGCTGCCGTATCTCAAGAAAGAAAACCTCTTGTACCAGGAATACGCAGGCAAAAGTGTGTTTGAAGTGTTCGATACCCTACAACTTGAACGGAGTGCGTTGCTTCAGGCACAGACACTGCAGACGGTCATCTACTTCAATAACGGAAACGGCACTTTCAGCCCAGGCGAGCTCCCTCTAGAGGCACAGATCGCACCTATTTACGCTATTGACGTAGTCGATGTCAATGGCGACGGTGCGAAAGACCTTGTAATGGGCGGTAACCTCTTTGAAGTGCAGCCTGAATGGGGAAGGTATGATGCCTCACGCGGAACAGTACTGCTTTCCAACGGGACACGCTCTTTTGAAGCCGCGGGCACAGCGGCCTCAGGACTAAACGTAGAAGGACAAGTACGCGATATTATCACCTACAAACGCGGCGATGCAACCTATGTGCTCTTCTCTAAAGTTGACGGCCCTATGGAAGAATACAAACTCGCCGAATAATGCTGAAAAAGGCACATATCGCCTTATTTCTTGCCCTTTGTGCCTGCACATCGGCGCACAAAGAACCCACCTTGTTTGAAGAGGTTGGCGAGGCGGCGGGAGTTGACTTTGCCAACATACTGGACGAAAACGACCAGCAGAATATTGTGGACTACCTCTACTTCTATAACGGAGCAGGAGTTGCTGTTGCCGATTTTGACGGCAACGGTTTTGAAGACATCTACTTTGTCCGGAACCAAGGTGATAATGCCCTCTATTTTAATCAAGGGGGTTGGAAGTTTACCAAGGGAGGCCTATCCGCAGCGGGAAATGCGGATTTTCAAACCGGTGTGAGTGTTGTAGATATCAACGCAGACGGTTTTCCAGACTTGCACGTAAGTGCAGTGAATTACCACATCTGGAATGGTCACAACGAGTTCTACCTGAACCAAGGTGACGGAACCTTTACTGAAATCAGTAAGGATTTAGGAATCGATTTAGCAGGCTACGGCCAACAAGCACTTTTCTTCGATTGCGACAATGATGGCGACCAAGATTTATACGTTTTGCGTCACAGCGTTCACCCTTCTGGGGCCTATAACAAGGCTTCACAACGCGGTACCACCGATGAAAAGGCAGGCGATCGTTTCTTCTTGAACACAGGCTCTCCTACAGCACCTGTTTTTGAAGATAAAACCGACGACTTCGGGGTACTTAGCTCACAGCTTGGTTATGGTCTAGCTATCGTCGCCGAGGACTTTAACAGCGACGGTTATTTGGATGTGTTTGTCGCCAACGATTTTCACGAGAACGATTACCTGTATTTGAATCGCGCTGGCGTGGGGTTTGAATTGGCCACAGACGAAAGCTTTCAGACAAATTCGAAATTCACCATGGGCGTGGACGCAGGTGACCTCAACGGGGACGGGTTAACCGACCTTTTCACCCTGGACATGAAGCCTTGGGACGAGGTAGAGCGCAAAAATGCGTTAGGTGCTGAGCCGTTCCACATTCATAAATACAAGCGCTCGCAGGGGTATGTCGAACAGTTTCCTAAAAACAGTGCGCACCTTCAGCGCGGCAATGTCGCTTCCAATGGAATGGCCTTACCGGTATTTGAAGATGTTGCCCCACTCCTTGGGGTTGAAAGCACCGATTGGTCTTGGGGTGTCTTGCTCGAGGATTTCGACGGAGATGGATACAAAGACCTGTACGTAACTAACGGAATTAAGCGGCGTCCGAACGATCTAGATTACATTCAATTCCTCTCGAGCGGCGAAGGCGTAGCGAAGTCCGACGAGAGTATTTACAGTCAGATGCCCCCGGGACTCGTGAGTAATCGCGCCTACCGCGGCACACATGATGGGATGGAGGAGACTAGCAAAAGCTGGGGCCTCGATTTCAAAGGCACCAGCAATGGTTCTGCAGTAGCCGATTTTGACAACGACGGCAAACTCGATCTCGTCATTAACAACCTAGACGACCGTGCGCACATCTACCGCAATGTCCTCGCTACGGCCGCCACAACTGTAGATTTTGGCGGTTACAACGTGCGCTACCGAAAGCGCCTTGGTGCAAAATCGCATTGGAACCTTGGTACAAGGTCCTGGCTCAGTCACAGCTCCACCCGCAAAAATGTGGACGACTTTGGAGGGGGTATCATCGTTGAGTGGCCAAATGGAACTGCAAAAGCCTACACCTTGCTTCCCGGTGAACACAACCCACTTCGTCCTGGCGACGGAATGCCTGTTGAAGGATTAGAGACCGTTAACAAGAGCCGTATTGTTGCCGCTTTAGACACTTTGCCCTTCGGACATAAAGAAGATGCGTACACATCCTTTGTCGAAACCCCGCTGTTGATTCAGGGCACCGACGAACTAGGTCCTGCAGGCGCGTATTTCAGAGGAAAGCTCTTTGTAGGCGGAAGTACGGGTAAAGCGCCGCTTTGGGCGGATCTCCAAACTTTGGATACCACACTTTTGTGGACAGATAGAGTGCACGAAGATGTCGATGCAGCAGTTGTAACTCTGGGCACTGGACAGCAAGCCCTCGTGGTGGTCACTGGAAGTAGCCAAATGCCCAATAATTCAACGCGTCAACAAGACCGCATCTATTTTGATACAGAAAGGCAGAGTAGTTCTCTGGGTGAAGAAGGGACCAATGCCTCATGTGTGGCCATTTTAGATCTTAACAGGGACGGAGTCGAAGACATTTTCATTGGCGAGCGTTCCGTATGGAACGATTACGGTGCTGCGCCTTCACATGCCGTCTATTACGGCACCAATGACGGTTGGTTTGAAAAAGGACAGCCGACCTGGACCACCGAATTAGGAATGATTACCGATGCCACAGCGGCAGATATCAACGGTGACGGAAAAGATGAACTCATTGTCGCAGAAGATTGGGGAAAGATTAAAAGCATTGATGGGAACGGCAAGGTTCAGTCATTAAGCGAAAACGGATGGTGGCGTTCGGTATACGTGGCCGATTTAGACCACGACAGTTCCGCAGAAATTTTTGCCGGTGGCGTGGGTCAGAATCACGGTGTAGCTGTAAACCCTGAGGACCCTATTGAATTATGGATCACGGATCTAGACGGTAATGGGAACCGCGACTTCCTGTACAGTTACGTGAACCAAGGCGAGCGTTATCCATTATTCGGACGCGACGAACTCATCAAAGAAAGCGTCAAGTACCGTAAAGATTACCTCAAGAACAGAACCTTCTCCGGTGTGCCATTTAAAAAAATGTTTGGGGATGCCTTAGCAGGTGTCGAACCGCTTAGCGTTGGTTTTACAGGCAGTGCATTGCTCGTCTCTAGCGACAGCGGTTGGGTACAACTTGAGTTGCCTTCTGCTGCACAGCAGGCACCTATTAATGCGGCTATTGAAACAGAGCGCGGTCTATTGCTATGCGGCGGCGCGGATAATATGCACACCTCTATCGGTACCCAAGAGAGCTTCTGCGGAGCCTTTCTTGCCTACGGATCGTCCGGGCCTTTGTGTAGCGATGCGCCCTTTATCTTGCGGGGCTCAACGGCCAAACTTATTTCCACTCCCAGGGGCCTCGTAATCCTTCAAAACGACGGCGCTGCCTTGCTTTACACGGGTGATTTATAGAGGGGTTTTCCTTATTTTAGCGAAATGCGAAATATTCTTTTGTTTGCCTTAATTAGCGCGACGTTGCTAGGCTCGTGTAGCTTGGATCCAGAATGTGAATGGACGGACCTCTATGCGGAGTTCGAAACCTACGACTTCACAACCGATTTACAACAGACCAACATTGTTCTACTGACGCCAGAATTTGATCCAAATCTTCCGCTTTTTGAGTCCTTCATCATTCGAAGCGACAGCGCGTATGATGCACTCACCCAGTTTTCGCGAGATGAAGAATGCCCATACTGCGTGTATCCTGAAATCGATTTTGACCAATACACTTTGATTGGCTTCTCTACTGAAATCAGCTGCCTCGCCACGAATTACCTGAAACTAACAAGTACGCCCGAAGGGTGGCGTTATGCCCTGAAAACCGTCGATGAAACCCAATGCAACCAACTGTTGTGCGACAACTTCAGCTTCAACTGGATCCTGCTTCCGAAAGCCGCGGACACCACGGATATCTCCTTTGAAACTGGCCTTGCACGCTATTTCTGCGACTGTTAATCACACAACAACACATGAAACGACTTCTACTAACACTCACTTTAAGCGCCTTTATCGCGACCTCTTGCCAAGGTCCGAAGGAGCCGTACAACGACTATTCACGTGATCTGCAGAACGCCTATCAAGCAATCACAGACATCTTGGTGCACGATATTTTCTCGCCACCAGTGGCCGCTAGAGTATATGCCTACTCTGGCGCAGCGGCTTACGAAGTAGTGGCGCAAAGCCATACAAATTACCGTTCTCTCGCGGGTCAATTCCACGAGTTCCCTGCTATCGAACCGGCACCAACGGATGAACATTACGTGCCCGAATTGGCTTCGCTCCATGCCTTGGGGGTGGTCGGTAAGGCCTTGATTTTCTCTGAAGACCGCATGCAGGCACATATGGACGGCTTGTTCGAAAAGATGAGTGAGCACCACAGCGCTGAAGCTATTGCCGTGAGCCGCGACTATGGACAGCGCGTTGGGGAAGCTGTTTTGAATTGGGCCCAGGGCGATAACTACAACCAGAGCCGCACGTTTACCAAATACGAAATCAACGACGATCCGATGCGCTGGAAGCCGACGCCTCCGGATTACATGGACGGTATCGAACCGCACTGGAGAAATATTCGTACGCTTGTCATGGACAGCGCGCAGATGTTCAAACCCGTTCCGCCTCCAACGCCTTCTCTGGATACCGCCTCGAAATTCTACAAAGACCTCATGGAGGTCTACCATACCGTGAACAACCTAACTCCAAAGCAAGAAGCTATTGCACAGTTTTGGGATTGTAACCCGTATGTGAGTGTGCACCGCGGTCACGTGATGCTGGCGACAAAAAAGATCACTCCAGGAGGTCACTGGATGGGTATTACAGGCATTGCTTGTCGCAAAGCAGGAGCAGATTACGGTACAACCATCAATGCACACTTGCGCGCTGCTACAGGACTGTTTGACGGTTTCATCTCATGTTGGGACGAGAAGTACCGTTCAGAGTTAGTTCGCCCAGAGACAGTGATTAATGAGAATTTTGACGAGAATTGGACCCCGCTGCTGCAAACGCCTCCATTTCCGGAGTATACCTCGGGGCACAGTGTGATTTCCGGTGCTGCCGGTGTGATGCTCACGGGCGTCTTTGGTGAGAACTTTGCCTTCCAAGATTCTACAGAACGCGTATACGGACTTCCTGACCGCTCCTACGAAAGCTTCACCGCTGCCTCTGATGAAGCTGCCATTTCGAGATTGTACGGCGGTATTCACTACATGCCAGCCATCGAGATTGGGGTGAGCCAAGGGCGCACATTAGGGGCCTACCTAGATGCTAACTTAACGACCTACACAGGAAATGAATAAGCCGTTCAAATGGGCGTTGCACATTAACTTCTTTGTGTACGCCATCCTACTGAATAGTGTAGGAATCGTCATCCTAAAAAGCATTAACAACTATGGCGTGAGCGAAGTGCAGGCCAGCACCCTTGAGCTGTTCAAGGACATGCCTGTTGCCATCGTCTCCTTCCTCATTGCCAGCTTTGTCCCTCGCATTGGCTACAAGAAAATCATGGTCATTGCGCTGTCTATTACCTCACTAGGGCTGATACAGATGTGGGCGGGAAATAGCTTTGTCTCTTCGCAAATCCTCTTTGCCATTGTTGGGTCTTCATTTGCCCTGATCAAGGTTGCAGTATACGGGTCTATAGGAGAAGTGACTTCAGGAGAAAAAGAACACAATGCACTGATGAGTTCCGTAGAAGGAACCTTCATGTTTGGTATTGCCTTGGCCTACTTCCTTTTCCCTGCTTTTAACAGCGAAACAGACCCAAGCGCTTGGCTCAACGTATACCTCCTACTCACAGGTTTAGTTCTAGTGGCCGTAGCCTTCCTTGCGCGCATTCCTGAGCTTCCAAAAGAGGAAAACAGAACGCCCCTGAGCGAAGAGTTTTCTGCTATGCTCGGACTCATCGCTAAGCTTTTAGTCGTCGTATTCGTCTTCTCTGCCTTTCTATACGTGATGGTAGAGCAGGGCATTATGACTTGGTTACCTACGTTTAATGAGAAGGTCTTGGCACTAAGCGAAAGCAACAGTATACGTATGGCCAGCATCCTTGCCATTACTCTAGGTTTAGGTAGAATCCTTGGGGGGCGATTAAGCGAGCGCTTCCACTGGACCCTAGTCATCTCTGGTTCGATTATCGGAGCCATGCTCATGGTCGCCTTTGTCCTGCCACAAGCGCTAGACCGTGAAGTAAGTCAAAATGCAGCCACGATTTTTGGCCTGCCGGTGCTTGCCTTCATCTTCCCTCTAGTAGGGCTCTTCATTGCCCCAATCTACCCGCTATTAAACAGCGTAGTACTCAGTGCCCTACCAAAGAAAATGCACAGCCCAATGACCGGCCTTATCGTGCTGTTTTCTGCTACGGGCGGCACCCTAGGTTCTCGAATCACTGCCTACTTTTTTGAGCGATTGGGTGGCGGTGCATTCTACTTCACATTGGTGCCTATGACCCTCCTACTCATCGCGGTATTTGTCTTGAGAAGATTGACCAAGAAAGCGTAAATTCTCAAGGTGAATACGATTGATCAACTTCTTGGCGAACTCTTTGTCGATTTGCACACTAGTGGCATCTGGGAAGACGAGAAATACATCAGCGATGCAGAACTCACTACTCCCATAGTCGAGGTTCTTGCCCTTTACAGCGACGAAAAATCCGGGACCAATTTTAATCTAAAGTCCTTCTTCGAAAAACACTTTCAACCCGCCCAAGCTGTGGAGGTCGATTTTGCTGCTGACCCTAACCGCTCACCGGAGGAACATATCAGAGCGCTATGGCCTTATCTGCACCGCAGTGCTGACCCTACAGATGTGCTCAGCACGAAAGTTCCCCTTCCACACTCCTACATCGTGCCTGGAGGTAGGTTTCAAGAAGTCTATTATTGGGACAGCTACTTCACACAATTAGGCCTACTCGCACACGGACACCGCTCTTGGGTGGGCGACCTCCTAGACAACTTCGCCCACTTTATCGACACCTACGGACACATTCCCAACGGCAACCGCACCTACTTTCTCTCGCGCTCTCAGCCCCCTTTTTTTGCGCTTATGGTTGATGCGTATGCCAAATCTTCGGAGGAGCCCATGGACGTTTACAATCGCTATCTACCGGCACTCGAAAAGGAATATGCCTTCTGGTCCACCGAGCACCGCAATGAAGAGGGAAAAACCACATATTGGGACGCTGGAAGCTCACCCCGAATCGAAATGTACAGTACCGATCTAGAATGGGAGGGGCACGCTAAGAAGCACCCCCTTTTCTTCCAGCACCTTCGTGCCGCTTGCGAAAGCGGTTGGGACTTCTCTTCAAGATGGCTCAGTGACCCTATGGACCTAGGCACCATTCATACCATGGACATTGCGCCAGTTGACCTCAACTCACTCCTTCTATTCCTAGAAGAACTCCTGTTCAACCTCACCGGGAATAAGGTCTACGAGGATGCAGCCTACGAGCGTAAACTCATGCTTCAAACAGAGTTCTTTACCGAAGACGGCTTCCAAGACATTGACCTAAGAAGTGGTAACAGCTCAGGGGCTGTGAGCGCAGCGGTGTTCTACCCGCTCTTTGTGGGTGCAGCAACGGCCGACCAAGCGGCGTTTACCGTAGAACAGCACCTCCCTCAATTACTAGAAGCTGGTGGACTTTTAACTACTCCGATAAACAGTGGTCAACAATGGGATGCCCCAAACGGTTGGGCGCCTTTGCAATGGATCGCCGTGATGGGTTTGGACCGCTACGGGTTTAAAAAGGAGGCCCGAGACCTCGCGACAAGATGGATACGTACGTGCGATATTATCTACAACGCGCGCGGCAAATTCGTGGAAAAGTACAATGTGGTTGAACCAGAAAACCTAAGCAAAGGCGGAGAGTACGACGTCCAAGATGGCTTTGGATGGAGCAACGGCGTATACATTGCCATGCTCGAATACCTCAAAAAATAACGCTTAGCTACCGGCCAAGGGAGAACCAAAAATCCCTACCGCCATTTCCGCCCATAGGATGGCGAATAAGAGCATCAATAACAGCATTACTGGCCACCTTCCTTTCTTCGGCAATGAGCGCCATAGAAGCAACTCTACACAAGCAACAACAAAGATTAATGCGCCACCTATTAAGAAGTCAAATGGCGACCAATCAACGTTTTCGCTAAAAAATCCTCCAATCAACGGAATAGATAAAAGCACGGCGGTTGCAATGGCTGGCCAGTGCCAGAGTGGTTTAGTCTGTGACATGGGTCTAAGGTTTCCTTTAAGATACAAAAAACCCCGGCGCTGCGCGCCGGGGTCTATTCGGGCTTTCGCCCATAATTTTACTGCTTCACTAGAATAGCACCAAAGCCACCGCCTGAAGCCAAACGAACATCAAAGCTATCGCCGTTCACGTACGTTTTCGTTTCAATAGTCACTGCATACGGATTGGTTTCCCAATCGGCATCGTCTGCATCGCGATAGATTTGTGCCTCATAAGTAGCTCCTTCCTCAAGGAAGTCTAGCGCAATACTCAGCTGGTGTTCTCCGTCGGCATTTGCAGCGCCTAGGTACCAGTTATCGTTCTCCTTCGGTGTGCGCGCCCAAGCCACATATTGGCCTACTTTTCCTGCAACGGGAATACTGCGCTCCCAATCAACTGCAACATCTTTAATGAACTGCAACCAATCCAAATGCTTTTCGTAATTCTCAGGAAGATCGCACGCCATTTGAATAGGCGACGGAACAACAACATACAAACCAAATTGCTGGCCCACAGTCGAGCGAACTCTATTGTCGCCATCAGGGCCGCTTTTCGTATGAAGTTGGAATACCCCAGGTGTATAATCCATTGGGCCGCTTAAGAATCTTGTAAAGGCCATGGTTGGAATATGATCCACGTAGTTTCCTTTCTCGATACTCCACGCATTGAACTCTTGTCCACGGGCACCTTCGCGAGCTACCCAGTTCGGCCAAGTACGCTCCAATCCAGTTCCCTTTATTGGCTCGTGAGTGTTCACGGCAATCTGATAGTTATATGCTTTCTTAACAGCATTGTTATAGTGGTTTACCATCCATTGACCATGGTGGTATTCTCCCTTTGGCAATAGCGGACCTACATAGCCCGACTTCACCAAATGAATATCGTTGGCTTGCATCAAGGCATAAGCAGTATCCATCTGCTGGTCATAAGTACGCGGTGCCGCCGAGGTTTCGTGGTGCATCACCAAACTCACGCCTTTGCTTTTTGCATATTCTTGAAGCTCTTTCAAATCATAGTCTGGATAGCTCGTCACAAAATCGAACACCCCTTCACGATCGTCAAAACCAATCCAGTGCTCCCAGCCCGTGTTCCAGCCTTCCACCAAAACACCGCTAAATCCGTGCTCAGCAGCAAAGTCAATATACATACGTGTGTTTTCGTTGTTTGCCCCGTGGCGGCCGTGCTCACGACCGTCGTCAATCCACGTGCCCATGTCCTGAGTCATGCCATAGTCCCAAGTGCTTTTGCCCATATGCATCTCCCACCAAATACCTACATACTTCTGTGGCGCAAACCACTCTGAGATATCGCCCATTTGGTTCGGCTCATTCAGATCGTACATCAAGTGTGATGCTAGCAAATCAGTCGCTTCATCACCCAAAGTCACCATTCTCCAAGGCGTTTTAAACGGCGTAGGAATAGTAGCCTTGTTGCCGTCTTCACGCCCTACTAGCGAGCTTACAAAACCGTGCTTGCCCTCGCGGCGTAAAGTCATGCCTGAATAGTTTACAAGCGCTGCCTCATGAATGCTCATGTGCGTACCGTCCTTGTACTCAAAAGTAACCGGCGTGCTTACACTGTTTTCCACAATAACCGTTGCTGCCAAATTCGGGTGGTTGGCCTTGCTCAAGGCATCAATCTCGCTCACTTTAGTGTGATTATACGGGTGCTCATAGATCTCCCAGTCGCCCGGAATCCAGTGAGCCATAGCGTCTTCAGACAAGTTGAATTCAGACTTCTCAGCCTTCACAACCAGCTGTCCTTCTTCCTGCTCAGGAATCAAATAACGGAAAGCAAAACCATCATTTGCCGCACGGAATACTACGCCTAAAGTTCTACCTGTTGGGACATGCGTAAAGTTGAACGTCGCCTCCGTATGCGTGTACGAAAGCTCGGTATTTGGCCCCCACTGCATCGTGTAAGCATCGCTTACTTCTTTTACATCTACTGTGGCCAATTCAAATCCGTCCAAAAGATCCTCTGCCTCTACAAAATCGAACCCTAGAGTCGACGACCCAATGACCTCTTTACCATTAAAGTCTACTGCATATTGAATAGATCCCTTGGGAGTTAGGCCTACGATCACTTGAACGTTACCATCTGGGCTGGAAATCACCTCTTGCGGTCCTGTACAAGCCGCAAAAGCCAACCCAATGAAAAGTAGTGTTACCTTTTTCATCATTTATCGTGTTGTTAGTGTGTATTCTTTGTTTACCACAAGATCCGCGTCATTCCGCAAGGCGCTGATGATCCCATGTTCTCTTTCTAAAACGCGCTGAATAAAATCGTCCACAACCTCTCGGTTACGCGCCAATCTATTTTCCTTGGTGTCCACATAGGTGTGCTCAAAAAATATCCCAATCTCACCATCGCGCTTGTCACCAAGCACATATGTGCCTTCTATAACTACGACTTCAACCTGATCAGCCTCCATCGTCTTCCACTCTTTCGTGTCCAATTCCCAATTCATCTCCGGCACCTCCACAGCAGCAACTGCAGGATTCAAAACCTGATCAATGACCCCATTCAACATCTTCCAGTCGACCTCGCCGAGCCCGATCCACTCAAAGTCCTCCACCCGTTTATTGTGGTTCTGCCGCGGCGGCAAATGAAAATACTCGTCCTGTGATATCAACATAGCCTTCTTTCCTTGTGCCTCAAATTCTTTCACAATAGCCTTCGCCAAAGTGGTCTTGCCACAGCCGCTCTCGCCACTCACTCGATAGACCTTAGCCGGCGATTTTTGAACCACCTCCCGAGCCAATTCCTCAGCAATCTTCTCCGCCTTGGCCATCAGCATCTGCAACCTTCGTTCAAAAATCGCAGTGAACGCTTCACCTTGATCCGCTGCCGCGGCGGCAATCAAATAAGACCCGGCAGAAAAGCACAAGTTCTTTACGCCGCCAGGCTTCAAATCCGGATAGGAGTAATATTCCGCAAAAGGATGATCCGCCATAGATCCTTGTAGCATACGCTCATAGGCAACCATATAGGCATGGTCCACGCCAACCAAGGTATTCATCGCAGCCGCCATAAAGCCCTGAGTCAACCCCCAAACACCCCCGTTATGGAAATGACCTGGATGGTTTTTGAAACCATATGCATAATTTGAGGCAATAGCACCCCATAACCCATGGTATTCATCAATAATGGGCCAGTGTGCAGGCGCCAATGAGCCGCCTATTTCTTCACGCAATCGCTCGACCATCTTTTTAGTTGTCGATTCACTTGTCATCCCTAGAAGCATAGAAATACTCCATCCCAATGTGTCTATGTGATTCAGTGCAGAACCTGGAGTGAAGCTCATCAAAATACGTTCACCACCTTCCATAGAATCCACCTTCGTCAACTGAGCAGGGGTAAATAAAAGCTCCGTTTGAGCAGGCTCACCAAAGAAGTGGTACTTGACCGCACCCGAGATCTTCTGAGCCTTGTTTGCATATTTCTCAGATGAAAGTAACCTAGATGCTTTTTTTAACATCCAGTATCTCAATACATTATTAAGCAGAATATATCCTTCAACGGGATACTCATCTGCCCAGTTACTACTGGCCGGTGAATACATTAAATGCTTGTTATTGAACTCCCAAGCTTGTGCTCTACGCTCGATCTCTTCTATGGCCTCTGCAACAACAGCTTTAATGCTTAAATCTTGTACAGCCTCCATATAAGATAGCGCTGTTACAGCCCACCAAAAAGGACTGTCTGTTCGCCCTACAGGCCCACCATAGCTTTGTCCTGTACGTTTTTCGTCATTATCAAAGCTGGCGTTCGACGGAAACACGCCACCTTCGCCCACCGCTTCCAATAAATTAAGGACACTGCTCTTAACCGCTGGGTAAAGCTCTTCTTTTCCGTGCGACAATACCGCTAAAGAAGCAATAGCGCTGTCCCTTGACCAGAGCCGTGCATAGTTGTCGGTATCCTGAGCGGTAGCGACAAAACCAAAATTCTTGGCAGAATCTGCCAAAACTGACCATGCTTCTTTTTTAAATACTTGATTCACAGAATTTTAAAATAAATTAGTCTAGGTTGTCTAGCAAATAATAAAGTGCGCTCATCGAAGCCGAACCCATCTCCAAGCTACGTGGATGGATAGCGTCAATGTTGTCTCTAGCACTGTGGTGAAAATCAAAATATCGCTGGCTCTCAGGACGGTATCCAATAAAGAAGTTGTCGTAGCCACGAAGTGGGCTTAAATCGGCACCACCGCCTCCTTTTGCAAAAACGTGAAGGCCGTAAGGACTCAAAAGACTCTTAAACGTTCTTACTTGCTCGATAAGATCATCATCTGCACCGATACCAAAGCCTCTAGGAACATCGCCGCCGCCGTCGCTTTCCATGGCAACCCAATGATGTACTCCATTTTCCTTGGCCCAACGTGCATATTCCTTCGCGCCGTCTAATCCAAATTCCTCGTTCGCCCACAGGACAACACGAACCGTTCTCTTGTTCTGGTAACCCGCCTTACGCATAAGACTCGGTACCTGCATGGCATGCGCACAACCGGCGCCGTCGTCTTGTGCGCCTTGACCCAAATCCCAAGAATCTATGTGGCCGCCAACAAGCATGATCTCTTCGGGCTTTTCGCTCCCTTTGAAATCGGCAATCATATTATAATTAGTTGCCGTGCCTTGAACACCACAATCCAAATACAATTCTAATTCGACCTTACCACTTTCCAACATCGCGCTCAGCTTATCTGCCCCTTGCCAAGAAATGGCTGCACAAGGCACCTTAACCTCACTATCTCCATAACTCATCGCGCCAGTGTGTGGTAAATCGTCACGAAGCAAGGTCACAGAGCGCATGACCGTCGCAACGGCGCCGTACTTTCCTGCTTCCATAGCACCCGCCCAACGGTACTTTACTGCACCGCCATAGGCGTTAAACGTGCTAATCAAACTGTGGTCCATGTAGGTGTTGTAGAAGACTATTTTGCCCTTAATTCCTTTTTCTCCCAATGCTTCGAGCTCTTCGAAAGAACCTACCTCAACCACTTGTGCTTTTACACCTTCCGCAGGAGTAGGCACAGATCCGCCTAATGCAGTCGTGGGCAGAGAAATTAGTTCTCCACCGGCATACGCTTTCGACCATTCATCGCCACGGTGCCACTTAGGAACTTCCACAGGCTGTAGCCAAGCTGTATCTGCGCCGACATCAAGCATCATTTGCATCGTATAACGAGCCGCCTGGTTCGAAGCTTCTGACCCACTCGGGCGTGGACCTATTTCGGTACAGATGTGGTGAAGCCATTGGTACCCTTGCTGTTGGCCCAACGCTTCTGTATAGATAGCCTTAATCACCTCTTTTGCATCCTGTGGGGCTTCTTGCGAAAAGCCTGTAGGACCAAAAAAGATGAAAAGGAAAAGGGTGAGTTTTTTCATGTTAACGTCTTTTTCTGTTACGCGTTTGTTGCGAAATAGCCGGAGAAAAGGGAACCAATTCTAAAGATGTTATCTCGGCCACTTCCGCCGCCTTTTGGGTCAAGTATTCTTTATCGACCGCAACTCCAATGTCGCGCTTGTTTCTGTGCTTTGCGTCTACAATATACAGCGTCCATACCTTTTCTTCTTTCGTGGCCAGCATCCCGCCGTAAGAGCCGTATTGACTGCTCATGTTTAGGCCAATTAAAACCATCTGTTCGCCGTCATTCACAGCCTCCCAAATGCCAAATTTTAGCCCAAAGACAGAGAAATACCTGCGGTATCCATTCTTTGTAAACTGCGTACCTCTGCGCGCTGTAGTGCCCAATAAGGGCACCAACAAAAATCCGAATCCCTGGTATTCACCTGACGCTATAGTAGCCACACAGATAATGCCTATCAACAAATAAAACCGAAACGGCTCGGGAAAGGCCTTCCCATTTCTGATATCTACCTCACTAGTAGACAACTGCCGCGCCTTGCATTAAGAGTCCACAGATATATGCGCCATAGGTGCCTAACGCATACCCTAAAACAGCGAGAAGTACGCCTACAGGCGCCAGTGCTGGGTGGAAGGCTGCAGCTACCACTGGAGCACTAGCCGCACCTCCAATATTGGCCTTAGAACCCACCGCAAGGAAGAAATACGGCGCCTTAATAATTTTAGCAACTAGGAACATCAATCCAACGTGAATAATCATCCAAACTAAGCCAACTGCAAAGAGGCCTGGATTTTCAAATACCTCCATGACGTTCATGCTCATTCCTATGGTCGCTACAAGGATGTAGATGAAAACAGAGCCTACCTTCGAGGCACCAGCGCCTTCAAGGTTTCTTGCTTTGGTAAAGCTTAGCGCGATGCCTATTGTGGTGGCTATAACCACCAACCAAAAGAAGCCTGATGTCAAGCTGAATTTCGCCAAGACCGGGTAATTTTCACTTATAAATGGCGCAATAATGTCGCTTAGGCCGTGTGCTAAGCCTGTGGCCCCAAACGCGATGGCCAAAATGTAGATGAGGTCGTTAAATGTTGGAATTTTAGAAATGCTTGCGGTATACGCCTCCATCTTTTCTTGGAGCGTCAGCACCGAAGATGCGTCTGCGCCAAAACGGGCATCAATGTTTTTCGCTTTGGCCACGCCTATAAGTAAGAACGCCATCCAGAGTTCAGCGACTAAAACATCTACAGTCACCATTGCTGAAAAAATGCCTTCGCTTACTTCAAAGACTTCCTTCATGGCCGCCTGATTAGCTCCTCCGCCAATCCACGATCCTGCCACAGTGGTCATACCGCGCCAGATCTCCTCGGGATTTGCTCCTACAATGTCCGGAGCAATAACGCTAAACAGTAGGATCGAAATTGGCCCTCCGATAATTACACCTACGGTTCCCGTAAAGAACATGATCAATGCTTTTGGTCCTAGTTTTTTCACCTCACCAAAATCAATGCTCAGGGTCAATAGAATGAGGGCAGCGGGCAGTAAATAACGCGAAGCCATGAAATACAATCGGCTTTGCTTAGGATCAATGATTTCAAATGTAGTAAGCAGTGAGGGCAGGAAATAACACAGTAGAAGGGCAGGAATATACTTGTAAAACTTCTTCCAGAATGGACGCTCACTTTTTGAGGTTAAAAAGATCCCGCCAAGCATCGCAGCAAGAATACCAAAGAGCGTCGCGTCGTTGGTAATCAAAGGGTGTATTTCGTGTGTCATTGTTCGAGTGTTACTAGTTCTATTCGAGCTATTTCGCTCGCTAAGATATTGGAATCAAAGCTATGTGCACCTTCGTAAGTGTTGACCTCAGGGTGCAGGTTAAATTTATCTGCATACATCGCACATCGCTCCTGCTTCTTTTCTTCGTCAACAAACGGGTCTTGTGTGCCAAACCAGGCACTCATATACATTGTCCTAAGCGCCTCTTGGCTACTATCCCCTAGATCAGGCGGCCAACTGCCCGCCCAGGCCAATAAGCTTTGAAATGGCACCTCTGAGTGTCCTAAAAAGCGCATACCAGTTGCTACCCCTTGGCTGAACCCGACCATATGTAATCGCGTACTGGGAGCTTCGGACAAGATCCATCGACATGCCTCGTTTAGGTACAAGCGTTGATTTTCAATATCAGTAAGTCTGTCCTCCTTAGTCATCCAAGAGGCACCCACACGACCTTCGGTTCCTTGCAGGTAAAATTTATGTGCACCTTGCGGGAATACAAAGGCTCGAGTAGGTGTAACCATGCTTCTAAAGTGCCGTTGGAAATACTCAACGAGCTGGCCGTAGCCGTGCAATGCTATCCAAACATCCGTGGTCGATTCATTAAGCGTTCCTAAAACATCTACTCGTTGCTTCTGAGGAACTTCCAAGAAGAATTTTGACATTAGGCTCCTGGAAAATCTGGTTTTCGCTTTTCAATAAATGCAGCAGTTCCTTCCTTGAAGTCTTCCGTTTCAAAACAATCGCCAAAGGCCTGGACTTCCACATCGTAGCCGACAGAACCTTCCAGAAGTCCAGCATTTACAGACTCAATAGCGTAGCCCATGGCTACAATACTGTTTTTCATGAATGACTTCGCCATAGTTTGTGCTGCCTCGAGTAGATCTGCCTGAGGAACCACTTGATTGACTAAACCGTAACTCAAGGCGGTAGGAGCGTCTATCATTTTTGCACTAAAAATCATTTCTAATGCCCTTCCCTTGCCAATAAGCTGCGGAAGACGTTGCGTACCTCCATAACCTGGAATTAGCCCCAGAGAAGTCTCTGGAAGACCCATGCGCGCGTTTTCAGATGCAATACGTATATGTGCAGACATGGCCAATTCTAATCCGCCTCCTAGCGAAAATCCATTCACTGCTGCGATCACCGGTTTCGGAAACTCCTCGATTAGATTAAACACCGTCATGTGCCCCATTTTTGCGAGCTCAGTTCCTTGTTCAGCATTGAATGAAGCAAACTCCTTGATATCTGCTCCAGCAACAAATGCTTTCTCGCCAGATCCGGTCAAGATAACAACCTTGGTTTCGGGGTCCTTACGAAGCAACTCAAAGGCGCTATTTAGTTCGCTTAGCAACGCCTTGTTCAGAGCGTTCAACTGCTTAGGACGGTTCAATACTAATAATGCAATGCCGTCATTTTTCTCGACAAGAAGGTGTTGAAATTGGTCCATATTATTCTTTAGTGATAGGTAATTCGATGATAAATTCTGTGCCCTCAGGAGAAGTTTCAAACCTGATGTTCCCCCCAAAGTTTTCGATAAGGTTCTTCACCATCGCTAGCCCGAGTCCCATCCCGGAGCTTTTGGTGGTAAAGTTTGGTTCAAACACGCGCTCCTGCATCGGCTCTGGAATACCTTCACCGTTATCAAGAACACGAATAGTTGCTGTCGTTTCTTGCTTGCTTACCAAAATGAGTATTTCGGCCTCGCGGGTTTCTGGAACGCTTTGAATGGCGTTTTTAACCAGATTGTGCATGATACGCGACCACTGTTCCTTATCAACCTTTGCATAAACAGGTCCCGAAGAAATAAATCGTACTCCGCGATCTGCGTACAAACCCACAGCTCTATTAGTCTGGTATGAAACATCGAAACGCTCCAACTGAAGTCCTGGCATTTGAGCGAACCTCGAAAAAGCCTCGGCAATGTGGGTCAAATTCTCTACCTCTTCCAAAAGATTGGTTGCCATCTCGCGTACCTCTTTGATGTCTTTTTCACGCTCGATCATCTGTAAGGTCAAGCGCATTGGCGTGAGCGGGTTCTTAATCTCATGGGCAACCTGCTGTGCCATCTCTTTCCAAGCGCTTTCACGCTCACTAGTAGCAAGCTCCACAGCCGTGCGTTCAAGCTGTTC
Source organism: uncultured Schleiferiaceae bacterium (assembly GCA_965655745.1). Classification (GTDB taxonomy): domain Bacteria; phylum Bacteroidota; class Bacteroidia; order Flavobacteriales; family Schleiferiaceae; genus UBA10364. The sequence goes on along the minus strand of CBFHHP010000013.1, from coordinate 12,815 downwards.
GACCATGTCGTTGTACTGTTGTATCAACTCGCCTATTTCGTCGTTAAAGCGCCAGTCTAATTTCTCGTTGGATTTGTTCAGTCGAACCTTCTTGAGTTGTTCAATAACCCTGCGCATGTTCTGACTGATGTAATTAGACAATACAAAGGCTAATACAATGCCTAACAGCAACAAGAACAGGTATACATAGACCAACTGCTTCAGGTACTCAATCTCGCTCTCTGGTATAGCGCTGTTGTCTACACGGTATAGTGTTTTTACGATAAGGTCTACCTCTTTGTTGGCATCAAGTATTTCGCTCGTACTGATTAACAAATCACCGGAATCATCAACCTTACGTCCCAAAGGAACTCTACGCCCCCCCTTAGGAAATTCGTTAAGGCGCTCGGGCAAGACGCCTTGGTTTTCCGCTTCATTCACCGAGGCGGCGATGCGCTCGCCCTTAGGGTGATAGATGGCTAAATCTAATTTGTGAACGGAACCAATTTCATTCAATCGCTCGTTAAAGAGCGCGGACCATTCGTCGTAGGATCTCGGGACACTGTCTTGACCGGAGATGACGTATTCAATATGGCTAATAATAGCGCGTTCTTTGCGCTCCAATCGCTGTTGGTGGTAATCCGTGGTTTCTTCCTGAAAGTGATATAAGCTGAATGCCCCTGTTAGCAGAAATGCCAACAGTAGGTTCAATATCATGAACAAGAAGGTACGTACTCGAAGGGTTAGAAAACGCATATCTCGAATTTAACGTTTTCGGCACTAGAGCGAACTATATACTTTTTTTTTATAAAAACTTTTCCCCTAAGATGAACTATACTGTTTCCCTTAGTTTGAATTTCTATTGAGCTTAGTTTTGTTAGAGACAAAAAATCCCCTTCAGCGCATTGCCGAAGGGGATTCTGTATAGTCGTTGCGAGAATGCTTATCCAGCAAGAGCGTCTGCACCACCAACAATCTCCAGGATTTCGTTGGTAATCGCCGCCTGACGTGCCTTGTTGTATTCTAGTTTAAGGTCTCCTTGTAGTGCTTTCGCATTGTCTGTTGCCTTATGCATCGCTGTCATACGAGCACCGTGCTCAGAGGCATTAGCATCGAGCAATGATGCAAAGAACTGCGTCTTCAACGAAGTAGGAATCAAATCTTCAAGAATCTCTGATTTCGTTGGCTCGTAGAGGTACTCTGTAGTATCTACTGGGCCATCAACTTCCATAGAAATTGGAAGCATCTGTTCTGAAGTTGGCTCTTGTACTGCTGCGTTACGGAACGCGTTGTATACCAAAACCACTTTGTCAAACTCTCTGGCCAAGTAACCGTCCATGAGTTTTTGTGCATATTCTGATGCCGCCTCAAATCCAATGTTATCCCAAAGCTCAGGATTGCGCTCCACAAGACGCGCATCGTCTTTAAATGCGTCGCCTGCCTTCTTACCGATCGCTACAATGCTGAAATCGTCGTTGCTGTCGGCCATCAAGGCTTTTGCCTTCTTCACTACGCTTGAGTTAAATGCGCCACAAAGACCACGATTTGAAGTGATCACAACCACACGGGTGCGGTTAGTATCGCGAACAACACCGTAAGCATTTTCACTGCTGTCGAGTGTAGAAGCGGCTTTTTGTAGAATTTCAGTCAATTTAGACGCATAAGGGCGCATCTGTATGATGGCATCCTGCGCCTTCTTCAACTTAGCAGCACTAACCATCTTCATTGCTGAAGTGATCTTCATTGTGCTACCAATGGAAGTAATTCTAACTCTTAGCTCTTTTAAATTCGCCATATCTGGGAATGTTTAGACGCTGCGCCAAGGCGCAGCGCTAAGTTTCTTTTTATGCTTCGTACGTCGGTAAAACCTCAGCAACTGAAGCTTCGATCGCGGAGATCTCAGCATCTGTCCACTTACCAGCTGCAATGCTATCTAGCGCAGCCTTCTGGTTGGCTTCCATGTACTCAATAAGTGCTACTTCGAAAGCCTTCACCTTATTTACTGGCACCTTGTTCAATTTACCTTTTGTACCTACGTAGATGATTGCGACCTGATGTGCTACAGACATTGGGGCGTTTACACCTTGCTTCAAGATTTCTACGTTACGCTCACCCTTGTTAATTACCGCCATAGTAGCAGCATCAAGGTCAGAACCGAACTTCGCAAATGCTTCAAGCTCGCGGTACTGTGCTTGGTCAAGCTTCAATGTACCCGATACCTTCTTCATTGGCTTAATCTGAGCAGAACCCCCTACACGTGATACAGAGATACCAACGTTAATTGCCGGACGAACCCCTGAGTTGAACAAATCAGCCTCCAAGAAGATCTGACCGTCAGTAATCGAAATTACGTTCGTAGGAATGTAGGCAGATACATCACCTGCTTGTGTTTCGATAATTGGAAGTGCTGTCAATGAACCGCCACCTTTTACTTTGCCTTTCAAAGACTCAGGAAGGTCGTTCATTTGTGAAGCAATAGTATCATCAGCAATCACTTTCGCAGCACGCTCTAGCAATCTTGAGTGCAAGTAGAATACATCACCTGGGTATGCCTCACGGCCCGGTGGACGACGTAGTAGAAGAGATACCTCACGGTAAGCAACAGCCTGCTTGCTAAGATCATCATAGATGATTAAACCTGGACGACCTGTATCACGGAAGTACTCGCCGATTGCTGCACCTGCAAATGGTGCGTAGAACTGCATCGGAGCTGGATCAGAAGCGTTTGCAGCAACAATCGTAGTGTACTGCAATGCGCCCGCATCTTCCAACGTCTTAGCGATACCCGCAACAGTAGAACCTTTCTGACCTACAGCAACGTAGATACAGTATACTGGCTCACCTTTGTCGAAGAACTCTTTTTGGTTGATGATCGTATCGATAGCAACCGTAGTCTTACCAGTCTGACGGTCACCAATAATCAACTCACGCTGACCACGACCAATAGGAATCATTGCATCGATTGACTTAATCCCTGTCTGCATCGGCTCGTTTACCGGCTGACGGTAGATAACACCAGGAGCCTTACGCTCTAGTGGCATCTCGTAAGTTTCGCCCTCGATAGGTCCTTTACCATCGATTGGGTTACCGAGTGTATCCACCACACGACCAACCATTCCTTCACCTACGTTGATAGATGCAATGGTGTTAGTACGTTTTACTGTAGATCCTTCCTTGATGTCTGTAGATGGCGCAAGCAATACGATACCTACGTTGTCTTCTTCAAGGTTCAATACGATACCCTTTTGACCGTTTTCAAATTCTACCAACTCACCAGACTGAGCGTTAGTTAGGCCGTAAGCGCGTGCAATACCATCGCCTACTTCCAATACTGTACCTATCTCTTGAAGGTCAGCACCTGATGCCATCCCTGAGAGTTGTTGTTTGAGAATTGCTGAAATTTCAGCTGGATTTACTTCTGCCATGATCCTTTATATTAAGGCTTTGTTTTTCTTAAAGTTTCGTCTCGTAAGACGTGTCAATTAATTGGTTTCTCAACGCTCTAAGCTTTCCAGAAACCGTGTTGTCAATCTGGTATCCACCAACGAATAGCTTCATGCCACCGATAGTAGATGCATCAACATATTCTTTTAGTATCACCTCTTTACCCAACTGAGTTTTAAGGGATGCTACCAACTTCGCTTTATCGGCATCGGCAAGTGCTACTGCGGTAGTAACTTCTGCTTCAACGATGCCCTTGTGCTCGAGCACATCCTTTTCGAACTTATCGCAAATCGGGGTTAGAATAGACTCGCGACCGTTTTTAGTAATCAATGAAACGAACCCTTCAAAAATTGGCGAGAACGCTCCCTTGAACACTTCGTTAAGGATGGCTTGCTTCTTGTCCGTTTTCACAATTGGGCTTGCCAACAACAGCTCCAGGTCTCTCGAACCTGAAACCGCTGCTTTCAGCGTAGCTACATCGGCACTTACTTTGTCTAGCTCGTTTTTTTCAACGGCCAATTCAAGCAAGGCTTTACTGTAACGGGAAGCAACTCTTGGATAATTCATATCCTATTCTTAGTTGATTTTAACTTCGTCAATCATCTTGCTGATCATCGCTGTTTGCTTGTTCTCTGCGCTCAATTCCTGGCCTAGAACTTTTTCAGCAACCTCAATGCTCAATACTGCAGCTTGATTTTTTAACTCTGCAACAGCAGCAGCCTTTTCTGCTTCAATGGCAGCTTTAGCAGCGGCAACTGTTTTATCAGCTTCAGCAGCAGCCATTTCCTTAGCTTCGGCTACGATGTTGTTTTTCATGTCGCGCGCCTCTTTCAAAATGCGCTCACGCTCTTCACGCGCTTCCTTCAGGATTGCCTCATTGCTCGCTTGCAATGACTCCATCTCTTGACGTGCTTTCTCTGCCGCCTTCAAAGCGCCTTCAATAGACTGCTCTCTTTCGTTAACTGCATTCAAAATTGGCTTCCATGCATACTTTCTAAGCAAGAAGATCAAAAGCAGGAACACCAGCGATTGCCAGAAGAATAGTCCTATCGAAAAGTCATTAATTAGCTTGTCCATGTTCTTTGATTACAATCAAATTCTATAATTAGGAAAAAATAGGCGGTGCAACCAATCGTTGCACCTACCTACTTTATTGTCTTAAGCTGCGAAAAGTGCCGCGAAACCGATACCCTCGATAAGTGCAGCAGCAATAATCATAGCTGTTTGGATTTTACCAGAAGCTTCAGGCTGACGGCCAATTGCTTCCATTGCAGAACCACCGATTCTACCGATACCCATACCAGCACCGATTACGATCAAGCCTGCACCTACAATAGTTGGAATTTCCATAGTATATAAAATTTAATTAATACTCTGAGTTTAGTGATGGTCGTGCTCTTCAACGGCTGCACCGAAGTACAGAGACGCCAACATTGTGAAAATATATGCCTGAAGGGCTGCTACTAACAGCTCCAAGACATAAAGGAATAGTGTTAATCCAGTAAACGGAATCGCAGCAACGTACGAAGCGAAAATATAGATCAACCCGAGGATGCTCATAATTACAACGTGACCTGCTAGCATGTTTGCGTAAAGACGAATGGTCAACGAGAATGGCTTAACGACCAAACCGATCAATTCGATTACCGCCAAAACAGGGCGAAGTAAAACCGGTACACCTGGCATCCAGAAAATGTGCATCCAGTAATCTTTCTTACCACTAAACTGGGTAATAAAGAAGGTCATCAAGGCCAAAGAAACTGTCACCGCAATATTGCCGGTAACGTTTACACCTAGCGGCGTCATACCCACCAAGTTCAAAAACCAGATGAA
>CBFHHP010000013.1:2063-7461 GCA_965655745.1 uncultured Schleiferiaceae bacterium | reverse complement strand
AATGAAGAATATTCACGCTCTAAAAGAAAAGGCGCTATTTATTTATGGTTATACACGGCTCCTTTTACACTCGTGTTTTTAGCGTCCTTAAAACATTGCTCTTGAGCGGGTTAGCCGTCCTTAAAACATCGGCTATTCTCGGTTCAAAATACGCGCCAAAAAGACGGTTTCCACTAGTGTAGAAAGCACATAGGGAACAAAGAATAATACAAACTCGTCTTTGGTGAGTTCACCATCCGCATAAAATGCAGGGTAAAAGACAATGAAGAAAGTTAGAAACTTTAAGCCAGTTCCTGCCATGAACAGGAAGCCAAGCTTTTCAATATGGCGCTTTCTCCAGCCGTACAAAAGAGTGAATATCACAGCTGCCAATAGATTATTTACAACGTACGTTTTCAACAGGGGGCCGGCTACCACTTGACCCGTAAATGACGATTGTGCAAACACTCCCAAGAGCGCAACAACCAAGAGTGTTGCATAGAACCTGAAAGCCCTCGCGTCTATCATTAGTCCTTGGGTAATTCCTTGACAAGTTGATAAAATGAAATTCCCACTGCTGCCATCACACAGGCAATGGTGTACCAGTTTTTATCTGACGGGTATCTGTCATCAAGGTATTTGCCAAGCTCGGATCCGGCATAGATAAGCACCGCCATTTGGACCCCAAGAGATCCAAAGCGCAAAAATTTACGGTCATTTTTGTCAGGAAAATCAGCCATTACGGCCTTGATTACGCGGTCTTAGTTGCTGCAGAATCTGCTTCACCTACTTTCTTCATTACAGCTCCCATGCTCACGGAACCGTTGATAGAAGCGCCGGGCTCTACCGAAAGTTTCTCCGTCTGAACATTGCCTTCAACTTTCGCTGTTGCCGTCAAGGACAAGGTCTGGGCGACTTTAAGAATGCCTTTTAGTGATCCGGCTATCGCCGCGTTCTTACATTCAACCTCACCTTCAACTGCACCGTGTTGGCCAACCACTAATTTGCCGCTCACCTTTACGTTGCCTTTGATTGTTCCATCAACGCGAATATCGCCGTCCGTCTGTACATCGCCCTGTATTGCAGTACCTCCTAATATTCTATTTGAGGCTTGGGCTTGTTCTGGGTTTTTCTTTGGTGATGAAATCATAGCTCCTTGAAATATTGAATGTAATCTTTTAGCACCTTGTCTCGGTACACTTTGCCAAAGTTCGGATTATTTATGTAAAAAACCTCACTTAATCCAATCGGATAGTATTGTTTGATGTTCGAACCCTGTGATTCGTAGCTGTTTAGCCATACAGCCGCCTTCGCTTTCGTGCGCAGTCCACTGATGATGACTAACTGTGTATTCTGGTCGTAGAAGATGTTCTGAATGCGAAGATTATCGAACTTAAAATTCTCCTTGTTGAAGTCCGCGAGGGCATTTCTCAAGTTGTTGATGTCAGAATTCTGAGCAGGAATAGCAAAGACAATTTTATGTGGCGCGTTTGGTTGGTCTTCAAACTTGACTGTTCGAACGCGAAGGTCTCCGCTGCCCTTTGAGTTTTCATCGCCCTTGTTTTCATCTTGAAGCAGAGCTAAAATCTGTGTAGCACGCGCCGCCTCGTCGGTACCTCCGAAATCTTTGACCACCTTTTTTAATTGCTCAACAACGGCCACGCCATTCTCTTTAAGTCCAAAAACATAGGCCTCTAACAAGGCTGTTTTTGGCAACAACTGGCTCTGAGGATACTGTGACTTGAATGAGGCAATGGCTGAATTGGCACCTTGAAATGACCCAGAGGTGTACGCTGAAAAGGCTTGATCGTATGCACGCTGTTCTTCCTCTGGAACCTCGGGGCCTTGTTTGTCGCCGCGGACCAAAGCGGCGTATGGGCTGCTTGAGTAGTCCGATAAAAGTGTTGTTTTTGCGGTGTTTTGGCCCTCATTGTTCTCCAAAGAACCGGCAAGTAAGTACTTTCCGTACCACACTTTTGCCGTAGGCGTTGCAGCGGTGAACTCTTTAAGGTACCTGCCCCATGTATCTTCTGCTGCGTCGAAATCTCCAAGTCCGTCCTTGTAGACAAACCCTAATTCCGCCAACGCGCTGGCCTCCTTGCGAAGACTTTCTTTCAAATCGGCTTCGTCTTTTAACACACGAGCCATATAATATTCCACGCTATTGTCGTTGGTCGGGAGCAATTCTTCATTCTGTGATGTAGAGTCCTGGTCACCACTGGCAGCAAGATCAACATCGCTAAAACCATCCACAGGCTTATCTTTCTGTCGCCAATGGTCTTCAAGCACGCGGTCTCCCCAGGTTCTTTTGTATGCAGCTAGTCCCGAAGCACGTACAGTTGGATTGTAGAAGTACCACTTTCCCGAGCCCTGTCCTGCAACCGGTCCAGCATCCGCCAAGGCGGCGTTTTGTACCGCGTTCAATGCTGCAATTTCTGCTTGACGCGCCGCTTCTTCCTCGCGTCTCTTTTTTTCTTCGATATACGCTTCAAACTTCTTTCGCAGCGCCGTTTCACTAATGCCATACATAGCCTGCAAACTGTCTTGAAGTTTCACTTCGTTGTAATGAAGTACAAGCTCGCCCAGGACCTCAACGCGCTCTTGTAGCGTGTCCGTCCCTGGATATCCCGGAGGTAAAACGGACAATGCACTGTCATAATATCCTTTTGCGGGCACAAACTCTCTAAAGTCAAACTCAACGTCCGCGAGTTTTAAATAGCTCTTTCCCTTCTGTTTTTGATTGTTCACCGAAGAAGATATAGATCTCCGCAGGAGCGACTCCCCATCTGGATAGTGCTCTAGGTCCAATTCTTTTAGCGCCCACACATAGTAGATTTGGTCGCGGTAAGCAATATTTTTATCGTCCTTGAGCATTTTACGCAGCTCTTCTTCAATAATGGAAATATCTTCCATGTAAACGTCGAAGTTTTCAGCGCGCTTGATCTGAGCTGAAAACGTAATGTCGTAGTTGTTTGGGTGGAGGTCTAGTACTTGCTCGTAAGCCAAGGCGCTTTCGTATCCCATCCCGAGTTTTGTCAATAATTGTGCGTTAATATAGGCAAGTCGAACGCGCTCCTCTTTGCTTCCGGCAGTTTCGAAGGCTGCTGCTACCCAGTTCTGAGCGTCTTCTAGGTTGCCCGACTCAAGGTGGTAAAACGCATATCCTTTCTGAGCTGCGTGCAACCTATCCTTGGGCAATTTTTTCGTGTAGATTTCGTCCAACAAGCTTTCTGAGGCAAAAGCGTTGCCCATTCTGATGTGGGTCTGCGCCGCCAAGAGTTTCGCCCAAAAGACCTCTTCTTCGGCCATCTCTATGCCGCTGAATTGATCGACGATGTATGCCGAAGCTTCCAGGGCTTGTATAAATTCATATTTATAAAATCTGCTTCGTGCAATAAGCAAATACGACTTTACCACATAAGGGTTCTTCTGTTTTCCCGAAAAAACCATGCTGTGGCCTTTTATAACCTTAGCGCTCTTTTCAAGGGCTCGGTCCAATTTTGAAAACAATGAAGGTGCTTGTTGTTCGTTTGGCCAATAATAAAGAGGCAGCATCCTTTCAAAATCTAACTCTTCGGTCTTTTCAAAAGACTCCACGGCCTCGTTAAATGCCTCTACACCGTTAAAGTAGGCGTTGTACCGGGCGGTAGTCTCGTGGTACTTACGATTTATCCATTCGTCTTTAGTCGTAGAACACCCTACCAAGACAATTAAGGTCAATGAAAAATAAAAAGCGCGAAAGTGATGCATAGGAATATTAACGCGCCAAAATTATTTTATTTCATACCACTAGAGAAATTCAGAGTACGATATTTGTCATAAGAATGATAAAAGATTCAAAAAACGAGACTAGAGTGCAGCGGTGGAAGAACAAATTCCGCTTTGTAATCCTGAACGATGATACGTTTGAGGAGCTCTTGACATTGAAATTAAGTCCGTTGAACATCTTTGTATTTTCTGTGGTGACCATTGTAAGCACTATTGCGCTTACCACCACGGTCATCGCGTTTACGCCCTTAAAAGAGCTTATTCCTGGCTATGCCTCTTCGAAGCTTCGGCGCGAAGCTATTGAGCTCGCCTTGACAACGGACAGCTTAACGGCCACAATCTATCGCAATGAGCGCTACATACAAGGTGTTCAGCGCATACTACAGGGCGAAGTCATTGATACGGTTCTACAGGAATTAGAAACCGATACTTCCTCCAACAATGCCGAAGTAGTTCTTTCTGACCCTAGCACGCAAGACAGCGCTTTCCGCGAATGGGTGGAAGAAGAAAACGCCTTTACCCTAAGTCAAGGGGGTGCTGAATTAGGTATTCCACAATTGATTTCACCACTAGACGGCATCATTACTAGTGAATTTGACAAGGCCACGAACCATTTTGCTGTAGATATTGCCGCGGCATCAAACACGCCCGTAAAAACCTGTTATGAGGGAACGGTGATTTTTGCCGATTGGACTAGCGAGACCGGAAACATCATCATCGTGCAACACGAGAACAACTTACTCAGTGCTTACAAGCACAACAGCGCTTTACTGAAAGAGGTGGGCGAATTCGTGCGTAGCGGAGAAGCAATAGCCATCATCGGAAACAGTGGTGAAAACTCTACCGGTCCACACCTGCATTTTGAGCTTTGGTTCGAAGGAGCGCCAATCGACCCGCAGAACTTTATAAAATTCTAAAGACTGCTTTCGTAGCCGGTATCGGCGGGAAGGTTAGGCTGTTTGCTCGCCTGTACAGCAAGCGCGTCACAACGCTCATTTTGAGGATGATTATTGTGCCCTTTTACCCATTGAAAGGTCGGGTTGTACTTGTCTAATAAGGGAATCATTAACCTCCACAAGTCTGGGTTCTTCTTGTCCTTAAATCCTTTCTTTACCCAGGAGCGTAGCCAGCCCTTGTTAATCGCGTCGACGACGTATTTACTGTCGCTAACCACAGTAATCACAACTTCCGTACTTTTTAATTCTCTTAAACCGACAATTACTGCAAGCAACTCCATTCGATTATTCGTGGTCATTCTAAATCCACCGCTGAGCTCTTTGTGGTGGCCTGCACTACTCTCAAGGACCACGCCGTATCCGCCTGGACCAGGGTTGCCGCTTGCTGCTCCGTCTGTATATATGGTTACTGTCATTGGCTCAAGATTAGGTTCTCTATCCAACGTTCTACAGTGGGCCCGTAGTATTCCAATTCCAGCTGGCGCACTTTTTCTTCAATAGACGCCGGCGCTTCCCCTGGCACTATATCAACGGCGAACTGAGCAACAATATTTCCCTCATCATAATGCTCGTTAACCAAATGAATGGTGATGCCGGTCTCTGTTTCACCTGCTTCACTAACCGCCTGGTGTACGTGCTTTCCATACATGCCCTTGCCGCCAAACTTTGGCAATAAGGCGGGATGAATATTAAGC
>CBFHHP010000013.1:0-1964 GCA_965655745.1 uncultured Schleiferiaceae bacterium | reverse complement strand
ATGCGCCCTTGAAAAGCTCTTGTCCATGAAGCAGGAATCATCTTCAAATACCCCGCTAGGATGACCAAATCTGCTGCTTGGGTTAATTCCTGAAGCACTACATCACTTTCTATGTATGGATCGAAGGTGCGAATCGCCACTTTTTTGCCTGAAAATCGATCAATTACGCCCGCTTTTGTGTTGTTAGTAACTATCAATTCTACACGAGCGAGGTCGCTATTCGAAAAATAGCGGTGCAATTCTTCTGCGTTACTTCCTGAACCTGAGGCCAATACAGCTATCCTAAGCATGAATATTTCTTGTTGAAAGGGCAAAGTTAACTCTACATTCCGGCTGTAGAGGATTACTAAAGTTTTATTTTCTTTGTGCTTGATTACTAAAACAAACTAATCATGTCTGACATTTCAGCAAAAGTAACAGCGATTATCGTTGACAAACTAGGAGTTGACGAAAACGAAGTAAACACTGAAGCAAGCTTCACAAACGATCTCGGTGCAGATTCTCTGGACACTGTGGAATTGATCATGGAATTCGAAAAAGAATTCGACATCCAAATCCCAGACGACCAAGCAGAAAACATTGGCACTGTAGGTCAAGCTATTTCGTACATCGAAGAAGCAAAAGCATAAGCTAAAGTCTTTTTTATGAGCCTTAAACGCGTAGTTGTAACAGGTTTGGGCGCGCTTACCCCCGTGGGTAACACGGCCAAAGAAACATGGAAGAATCTGCTTGCAGGTACTTCAGGAGCCGGCCCTATTACTAGGTTCGACTCTTCTTTGTTTAAAACACACTTCGCGTGTGAGGTAAAAGACTTTGTTCCCAACGACTTGCTCGACCGTAAGGAGGCACGTCGTATGGATCGATTTACACAATTCGGAGTGGTAGTGGCCAATGAGGCCATTGCCGATTCCGGGTTGAATTTGGAAAATGAAGACCTCGATCGTATCGGGGTGGTTTGGGGATCAGGCATAGGTGGAATAGACACGTTCTACGAGCAGGTAAAGGGCTTTGTTGACAATGATCTTAATCCGCGATTTAACCCGTTCCTCATTCCTATGATGATTTCTGATATTACACCAGGAAGAATTTCTATGATGCACGGTCTACGCGGACCAAACTACACCACAGTTAGCGCCTGTGCATCTTCAACTAATGCGCTTATTGATTCCTTCAACCTCATTCGTTTGGGAAAAGCGGACGTCATTGTAACAGGTGGTTCTGAAGCAGCAATCAACCCTATTGGTATGGGTGGTTTCAATGCAATGAACGCACTCTCCACACGCAACGACGACCCAACAACAGCTTCGCGTCCATTCGACGCTGAGCGCGACGGTTTCGTTATGGGTGAAGGTGGCGCAGGAATTATTCTAGAAGAATACGAGCACGCGAAAGCTCGCGGCGCTAAAATTTACGCTGAAATGGTCGGTGGCGGGCTTAGTGCCGACGCACACCACCTTACAGCTCCACATCCTGAGGGCTTGGGTGCTCGCAACGTAATGGCCAACGCCATTAAAGATGCGGGTATGACACCAGACGAAGTGGATTACGTAAACGTTCACGGTACCTCTACTCCGCTTGGAGATATTGCAGAAACAAAGGCGATCCAACAAGTCTTTGGCGACCATGCGTATAACCTCAACATTTCGTCAACGAAAAGTATGACCGGACACCTCCTTGGTGCTGCCGGTGCAGTTGAAGCGATGGCGGCAATCATGTCTTGTCACACGAACATGATTCCTCCAACAATCAATCACTTTACCGACGACGAAAACTTAGATCCTAAACTCAACTTTACTTTCCATTCGGCTCAGGAAAGAGAAGTACGCGCTGCTTTGAGTAACACCTTCGGTTTCGGGGGACACAATGCATCGGTACTTTTCAAGAAAGCCGAATAGAATAGTTAATGAGTTCGAGAAAAGCACGCCTTATATCCTTTCTGAAACGCCCTTCTTTCGATAGAAAAA
>CBFHHP010000012.1:40451-41708 GCA_965655745.1 uncultured Schleiferiaceae bacterium | reverse complement strand
GCAGTAATCGGTACGATGAGTGCCATCGCAGAAGCAAAACTTCCTGTTCATGTAATAGGTCTAGTACCTGCTACGGATAATCGCCCGGGCAAAAACGCAGTTACGCCAGGAGATGTAATCACCATATCAGACGGGACAACTGTTGAAGTATTGAATACAGATGCTGAGGGCCGATTAATTCTTTCTGATGCTTTGGTGTATGCCAAACGATACAACCCTGAGTTAGTCATCGATCTTGCAACGCTTACCGGTGCTGCAGCTAGAGCAATTGGCCGCTATGCCATCGTAGGAATGGGGAATGCGCCAAAAGAAAAAATGGTGTCCTTGCAGACAAGCGGTTTTAAAACACGAGAGCGTGTAGTAGAATTTCCATTCTGGGACGAATACAAGGATCTTTTAAAGAGCACTGTAGCAGATCTCAAAAATATCGGCGGACCTGAGGCAGGAGCAATCACTGCTGGTAAATTTTTGGAACACTTCACAGATTATCCATACATCCACCTAGATATTGCAGGTCCTGCTCATTTAGGCAAGCGTGTTGGCTACCAAGTAGAAGGTGGTACAGGAATCGGGGTTCGTTTATTGTATGATTTCTTAAGCAACTACTAATGAGCGACAACAAGGAAAATGCGCCAAAAGGCGAAAACAAAGGAGAAGGTCGCGAAGGGAATAACAGAAATCGCAACCGTAACAGGAACCGCAACAGGAATCGCAACCGCAAGCCTAAGGAAGAAGGGAGCGAAGCGAGCGGATCCAAAGAGGATGCTCCAAAAAACGATTCAGAAGGAAATTCTGAAGGGAAAGGACGCAACCGAAATAAGAATCGAAACCGCAACCGCAACAAACAAAAAGCACCTGCTAAAGATGTTAAGGCAAAACCTGTTTCTGAACAGGAAACGCAGCAGTTGCAAGAACAGGCAGATTTGTTCAATTCGCCTGTTGAGCGAAGTGCTTCACAAGACATACAATTGCCTGTCTTCGAAAAGCCAATCATTGGTATAACATGTGGCGATCTTAATGGAATAGGCCTCGAGGTAATCATGAAGACTCTTGAAAACAAAGAGATTCTTGATCTGTGTACTCCCGTAGTTTTTGCTTCTAGCAAAGTGGCTTCATACCACAGGAATGCTTTGGAAATGAAAGACTTTAATTTCTACCTCTGCGATTCTCTTGAGGATATTAAGGACAAGAAGGCCAACTTAGTTACCACTTGGGACGACAATGTCGAACTCAGCCTTGGAACTCCTACAGATGGTA
>CBFHHP010000012.1:27770-40356 GCA_965655745.1 uncultured Schleiferiaceae bacterium | reverse complement strand
AATATTAAGGACAAGAAGGCCAACTTAGTTACCACTTGGGACGACAATGTCGAACTCAGCCTTGGAACTCCTACAGATGTAAGCGGTTCGTATGCGTTGAAAAGCATCGATGCGGCGATAGAAGCTGCGAAAACAGGTAAGATAGATGCTATCGTTACCGCCCCAATCAACAAGCACAATATCGCTGCTCAGGTTGAGGGATTTGCAGGACACACCGGTTATCTCGCGAAGGCTTTTGACGACGAAGTACTTATGATTCTTGCTTCAGAAGTCTTGAAGGTAGCTACTGTCACTGTACACGTACCTGTGAGTAAAATTGTCGATACCTTAAAAGAGGAAAACATTACAGCGTCAATTGAACTGCTTGCGAAGAGCTTAAAACGCGACTTTGGTTGCGTAAAGCCTAGTATTGCCGTTTTAGGATTGAATCCGCATGCTGGAGAATTTGGTGCTATTGGCTCGGAAGAAGCCGATATTATCAAACCTGCCATTGAAAAAGCCGATGTAAAAGGGGCGATCGTAAGAGGTCCTTTCCCTGCAGATGGATTCTTTGGTCAAGGCTACGATCAAAAGTTCGACGCAGTACTAGGAATGTACCACGACCAAGTGCTTGTACCGTTCAAAGCATTGGCCATGGGAAGAGGGACGAACTACACGGCAGGTCTCACTGCGGTAAGAACTTCACCTGACCACGGTACTGCGATGCACATTGCCGGGCAAAACAAAGCAAACGAATCATCCTTCAGGACCTCGGTTTTCGCTGCTATTGATATCGTGAATAGCCGAAAGGTTTATGATGAGATAACCGCTAATCCACTCAAAAAACAAAAGGAGAAGCGTTAGAAGTTTTCAACAATTTGAATATCTTTGCACGCTCATTCGGATGGGGAACTAATGAAGACCAAAGACTTTACCATAACATATATTGGCTTAAAGCTTGGTTCTCACGAGTTTAATTACGATTTGAATGATACGTTCTTTGAACTTTTTGAATTCTCAGACTACAGCGACTTAAAAGGCGTGGCTCAGATGAAAATGTTGAAAAGTGAAACTGTTCTTGATTTAGACTTTTCATTCAACGGAAGCATCACTGCACCTTGCGACGTAACAAACGAAGCCTACACCCAGGAACTTAAAAATAGTTTCTCTATGCAGGTAAAGTTTGGTGAGGAATACAACGACGAAAACGATGAGTTACTCATCTTGCCACACGGCGAACACTCGTTCAACATTGCTCAGTACTTGTACGAATTAGTCGTTCTAAGCATTCCACCTAAACTAAATGGACCGAATGCTGGAAATGGGCTTGAAAATTTTATAGAAGACGAAGAAGAAAATGAAAAAGAGACTGATCCTAGATGGGATCAATTAAAAAACTTGTTGAATAATAAATAGTATTAGATATGGCACATCCTAAGCGCAGACAGTCAAGCACAAGAAGAGACAAGCGCAGAACTCACTACAAAGCGGCCGATCAGCAATTAGCGATTTGCCCTACTACTGGCGAAGCACACCTTTACCACCGTGCACACTGGCACGAAGGAAAACTTTACTATAAGGGTAAAGTAGTTATGGAGAAGGCATAAGCCTTTGCTAATAAATCATTGATTTACAGATAAGTAGCCCCTAAAAAGGCTACTTTTTCTGTTTTAAATGAGGTTTTAAAAATAGACCGCCTATTTTAGCCCACTCAACAAAGCACGATGAAAGCAGCAATTACAGCGATCGGAGGGTATGTTCCAGAGTATGTTCTAACAAATTCCGAGTTAGAAACCATGGTCGAAACCAATGACGAATGGATTACTACTCGAACCGGAATTAAGGAGCGTCGAATCCTTAAACCAGAAGAAGGCCGCGGTGCCTCTTATCTAGCAATCAAAGCCGTTGAAGCCATGAAGGAAGAATACGGTGTAAGCGTTGAAGACGTTGACCTCGTTATTCTAGCTTCAGTAACTGGTGATATGCCGGTTGCAATAACTTCAGCATATATCGCACAAGAGATAGGTGCCAAGAATGCTTATGCTTTTGACCTGCAAGCAGCATGTTCTTCGTTCTTATATGCAGTAAGTAATGCAGCAGCCTATATTGAATCTGGTAAATACAAGAAAGTCCTGGTCGTGGGCTCTGATGTCATGAGCTCTATTGTAGACTATACTGACCGTACTACCTGTATCTTATTTGGTGATGGATGTGGGGTCGCTCTCATGGAGCCGAACCATGAAGGCCTTGGCGTACAGGATGAGCTTTTACGCACGGATGCTACAGGCCGTGATTTCTTACGTATAGAAGCGGGAGGATCTTATCTTCCTCCTTCTCACGAAACTATCGACAATAAACAGCACGCCATCCGTCAAGAAGGTCAAAGCGTATTCCGCTTTGCCGTTAGTCGTATGGCTGATACTTCTGCGGAGCTTTTAGAAAAGAATGGACTTACTGGTGATGATGTGGCCTATTTGGTTCCCCACCAAGCCAATTTGAGAATCATCGATGCTACAGCGCGTCGTATGGGACTCACCAGTGAAAAAGTGGTCATTAACATTCAGAACTACGGTAATACCACCTCTGCAACAATTCCTTTAGGCCTTTGGGACTTTAGAGATAAGTTTAAGAAAGGTGATAACATCTTCTTCGCAGCCTTCGGTGGAGGATTTACGTGGGGAGCCATGTGGGTCAAATGGGCCATCGATAAAAAATAACTCGTAAATTCATATTCCTAAATACACAAGAACATGGACTTGAAAGAAATCCAAGCGCTCATCAAATTCGTTGCTAAAAGCGGCGCTCAAGAAGTGAGTCTAGAAACTGAAGATTTCAAGATTAACATTAAAACTGCATCAGAAGGTTCTGATCAGCCAACCATTATTCAAACCGTTGCTCCTCAGGCTGCCATGCCTGTTGCTGCTGCACCTTCGCCAGCTGTACCTGCTGCCGAGGCTCCAGCAGAGGACAACAGCAAATACATCGAGGTAAAGTCTCCAATGATTGGAACATTCTACCGCAGCCCATCTCCAGACCAAGATGCTTTTGTAAAAGTCGGTTCTGAGATTAAGCCAGGTGATGTGCTGTGTATCGTTGAGGCGATGAAGCTCTTCAACGAGATTGAAAGTGAAGTAAGTGGTAAGATTGTTAAAGTCTTAGTTGACGATCAAAGCCCTATCGAATACGATCAGCCATTGTTCTTGGTAGATCCTTCGTAACCTTACGAAAACACACTCGTTATGTTTAAGAAAGTACTCATTGCCAATAGGGGTGAGATCGCACTTCGCGTGATTCGTACCTGTAAAGAAATGGGCATCAAAACGGTGGCCGTTTATTCTAAGGCAGATGCAGATTCATTGCACGTTCGTTTCGCGGACGAAGCCGTATGTATTGGTCCTGCAGCATCTTCAGAAAGCTACCTCAGCATTCCTAACATTATTGCCGCTGCCGAGATTACCAATGCAGATGCAATCCACCCGGGTTACGGATTCTTGAGTGAGAATGCAAAGTTTTCACGCATCTGTGCAGAGCACGGCATCAAGTTTATCGGTGCTTCTGGTGATCAGATTGATAAAATGGGAGACAAGGCAACTGCCAAAGAGACCATGAAAGAAGCCGGTGTACCATGTGTGCCAGGCTCTGAAGGTATCCTAGAAACCTATGAAGATGCAGTAACTAAAGCCCGTGACATAGGCTACCCAGTAATGATCAAAGCGACCGCCGGTGGTGGTGGTAAGGGTATGCGTGCCATTCTAGAGGAGAGCGAACTTCAAGGCGCATGGGACAGTGCTCGCCGCGAGGCTGCAGCTGCCTTTGGCAACGACGGCATGTACATGGAGAAACTTATACTTGAGCCGCGTCACATTGAAGTACAGATTATCGGCGACAGCTTCGGTAAGGCTTGTCACTTGAGTGAGCGTGATTGTTCTGTACAACGTCGCCATCAAAAATTGGTTGAAGAAACACCTTCCCCATTTATGACGGATAAACTCCGCAAGAAAATGGGTGAAGCAGCTGTGAAAGCAGCAGAATATATCGCTTATGAGGGCGCAGGTACTGTTGAGTTCCTGGTAGATAAGGATAGAAACTTCTACTTCATGGAGATGAATACACGTATCCAAGTAGAGCACCCGATTACAGAACAAGTAGTTGGCTTTGATCTCATCCGTGAGCAAATTAAAGTTGCCGCCGGCGAGCCGATATCCGGGAAGAACTACTTGCCTGAGATGCACAGCATTGAAGTTCGTATCAATGCGGAAGATGCATTTAACGACTTCCGTCCTTCGCCTGGAGTGATTAGTTCATTCCACGCGCCAGGCGGTCACGGCGTTCGTTTAGATACGCACTGTTACAGCGGCTACGCTATCCCGCCGTATTACGACTCTATGATCGCCAAACTGATCATTACTGCACGTACGCGCGAGGAATCTTTGGACAAGCTAGAGCGTGCTTTGGACGAATTTATCATCGAAGGAATTAAAACAACTATTCCGTTCCACCAGCAATTGATAAAGAACGAAAAGTTCCGCGAAGGTGTATACACTACTAAATTTATGGAAGACTTCGTATTAGAGGATCCGGCAGAGTAACATCAATGTTTTTAGAATAAAAAAAGCCCGAGCAGTTGCTCGGGCTTTTTTTATTTGGAGCAGACCTAAAAGAGTTTTCTAGGAGCGTGGCAATAAGGAGTTCCTCCTTTGTTGTCGTAATAATCTTGATGGTAGTTTTCTGCAGAATAGAATTCAGCAGCAGGGAGGATTTCCGTGGCAACATCATACCCTTTGGCGATCAACAGGTCCTTGAGTTTCTGCGCGGTTTCTCGCTGTGCTTCGTTCTGGAAGAATACTGCACTGCGGTATTGAGGACCAATGTCTGGGCCTTGACCGTCGCGCTGTGTTGGGTCGTGCGTTTCAAAAAATACACGTGCCAGTTCTTCAAAGTTTACTTGAGCTGGATCAAAGACTACGTGCACCGCCTCGTAATGACCTGTGCGCTTTGTACACACCTCACGGTACGTAGGATTCTTCACCACACCACCGGTATAACCACAGGTTGTTGCTATCACGCCAGGTACTTTCTGTAAATAGAACTCTGTCCCCCAGAAACATCCAGAAGCCAATACGGCTACTTCTTGTCCCTCAGCGGGCTCTGGAATGACTGCCATTGCATACGCATCGCTCATTTTCTTGCTCGTTTGTGCTGTACAGCTCAGGGTCAGCCCGAGCACAGCCATTGCTAATACTTTAATTCTCATGGTATAGATAACACAAAAAGGAGGCCACCTGTTCCGCTATTCTGCCAACGAAGTGTGAAAAAGATTTAGTTCTTCACAAAGCCCTTCTTCAAGAGCACTTCAGCAATCTGAACCGTGTTTGTTGCGGCACCTTTACGCAGGTTATCGCTGACCACCCACATGTTAAGGGCATTGTCCGTAGTGAAATCGCGGCGCAATCGGCCCACGAAAACATCGTCCTTGCCTTCTGCCATTAACGGCATTGGATACGTATTGAATTCTGGCTGGTCTTGAAGAGTAACCCCATCCGTTTCGCTCAAAAGCTTCTTAACGTCTGCTATTTCAAATGGTCGATCAAACTCCACATTCACACTCTCGCTATGTCCGCCTTGAACAGGCACTCGAACCGCAGTAGCTGCCAATTTGATGCCCTCATCACCGATGATCTTAACGGTCTCTTGGGTCATTTTCATTTCCTCTTTAGTGTAATCGTTGTCTAAGAAGATATCACAGTGCGGAATACAGTTGCGGTCAATCTTGTACGGATACACCATGTCCACATCATCACCCACGCGCTCACCTTCGAGCTGGTCTACAGCTGCTTTACCCGTTCCCGTAACGCTCTGATAGGTGCTTACCAATACACGTTTCGCGCCATAGGCCTGGTGCAATGGATTAAGTGCAACTACGAGCTGAATGGTCGAACAGTTTGGGTTGGCGATAATCATATCCTCCTGGGTCAATACATCCGCATTGATCTCAGGAACTACCAATTTCTTGGTAGGGTCCATACGCCAGGCGCTTGAGTTATCTACTACTCGCGTCCCTACTGCCGCGAACTTTGGTGCCCACTCCAAAGAGGTGTTCCCACCCGCTGAGAACAAGGCTAAATCCGGTGCAGCGGCTACAGCATCCTCTAAACTCTTGATGGTCCAATCTCTGGCCCCAAAGGTCACCGTCTTGCCAACGCTTCTTGAAGACGCCACAGGAATTAACTCCGTTACCGGGAAACTGCGTTCCGCCAAAACTTTCAAAATGATCTGGCCCACCATTCCGGTAGCGCCCACTACTGCAATTCTCATAAATGCACTAACTTATTTAGAACCCTACAAATCTAACCTTAATCCGCCGTATGAAAAGCCCCTTGTTGCGTCTCGCACTAACCTCTTTGATTTGCCTCATTTCTAACAGTATTTATGGCCAATTCCACCGTATTTCCGACTCCCTGACCTCGCCCAACACTTCTTGGAGCGGGAATACTGCTTGGATGAATTTTTCGTCTGAAGGCCTGCGCTCGGCTGCGCCGAGCGCAGGGTCGTTGACCTGGCGGCGCCCGAGCAAAGCGGGTATTGGCGGGCAATGGCGCTTGGCGGTAACTATGGAATTCAATCCCTCGAGCTCCAACTACTGCGAATTCCGATTCTTAGAAAACGGTGGAAACTACTATGCCATACAGCTGGGCGGGACCTCCTCAGACCACTTAAGTTTAGTCTTGCACACCACCTACAAAGACTCGATTCTCGCACAAATTCCAGAATACGT
Organism: uncultured Schleiferiaceae bacterium; assembly: GCA_965655745.1. Classification (GTDB taxonomy): domain Bacteria; phylum Bacteroidota; class Bacteroidia; order Flavobacteriales; family Schleiferiaceae; genus UBA10364. The sequence goes on along the minus strand of CBFHHP010000012.1, from coordinate 33,602 downwards.
CGACGAGAGTAAACCTGAATTGGCCCTACAAATTCTGCGCGACACGGCGGCGAAATTTGAGGTATACGACGCAGATTCCCTGCTGTTTTCCTGTACGGACAGTACCCTAATGCGCAGCGAATCACTGAGCATCTACGCACGCTACACCAGCTCTCGTGTAGATAAGTTTTTGTTTTCCACAATGCTCGCTGAAGGCTATGATTTTCCAGACACGCTTGGACCTAAAATTCTGAAATCCGACGTTATTGACCCATTTACTTTAGAAATTGAGTGGGACGAATGGTGTCAAACGGCAGGCAGCACCAACGCATTCCTTCTTCGCGGCGGTACATTCTTCGACACCCTAACCATAACCAACCACTACGACCAATTATGGCATGCAGAGAGTTCTCGCCCATTGCCTCAGGGAAGCTTTGACCTCCTGCTTCCTCCGGCAGAAGATGCGGAGAACAACCTAAGCTTTGGCTCAACCACATCGCTAAACATTGAGTATCCAGGACCTAAATCTTGCTGGATTACCGCTATCCATCCCTTCGAAAACTACGGCGGCCATTTTATCGACTTACAAAGTGAATTGGCCATTGCAGATGCCGAACTAACTGTGCTGGAAAAAGACGGCGACACCAAAGGCTACTCGCTAGATATAGATAGCGGACTGAGCAGATTTTCGGCACTAAAACTCCCCGAAGAAGCCGTGCTAATTATTGAAAAAGACGGCATAGTCCTGACCCTTCAGCCATATAGGTACAACTTTGATTCCCATCAAGAAATGGGCGATTTCCTACTCACTTCAGATAGCCTTACCGGCCTTTCGAACCAATTCCATCCTGGACCCCTTTCCATCTATACACCACAATGGAAAACACCAGGCAGCCTTCCGTATCAAGGACCTATTGCCTTCTTCACCGATACCCAAGGCCACTGCTTTGCCCATTTTCCACACTCACTTTGGCCGTATATGAGCCTTAAATCTTCGGCAGAGCTCGAGTCTTACTACGACCAGTTAAGACCCTTCCTGCTGCCCACAGACATTCCACTGCCGAAGCCTCTGGGCGACACCACTGTGCAATTCGAACCTGTCCAATGGCCAGATACCTCCCTTATTCACCTCTCGGAGGTACACTTCAACCCAGATAGCCTCGAGGAATTCATTGAACTCCACAACCCACAATCCTTTCCGGTGGTAGTGCATGAACTTCAATTGCGCAAGGTTTCCATTACTGGGTGGACCGATGTAAATCTCATTGACCCTGATGTGGCCTCATTTAACGCCAAGGAAACCTTATTTCCCCTCATTCTTCCGGACCAATTCCTAGCCATCCCCGCCCCGTTTTCGCTCCCCAACCAGCCGACTGCATTAGAACTTATCGGTCCCTTCAGCAAACTCATTGATGCCATGACCTATGCTCCTTGGGATGATCCGTTGTACGATAAACACAGTGCAGAACGCATTTCCTTTTCGACTTCAGGGGCAGATTCACTCAACTGGTCCCCACACCATTTCAATCACGCCAACCCAAGTGAAGCTTCTCCAAATACGCCCAATTCCGTGACACACTTAAACCTACTAAAACCCGATTTCAATATTGAATTGCTTCAGCCCAACATCTCCTACGATCCCCTAAATTTCTCCCCCACCGCCTTGCTTCGCCTTCGTGTGGCGGCCGGCGCTGAGCTCTCACTGTCGGTCCACACGGCCTCCGGCCGCCCCATCGCCTTCCCCTTGGAAAAGCAGCCCTTGAGCGAGGGACTGCAGCAAGTGGAAATCAGGCCCTTTGATTGGTATGGGACAGCGCCACAGAGTGGGGTTTACGTGCTGAAAGTCAACGTCAAAGACTACAATGGTCGGACGCAAAAAATATTGCCGTTATCTGTTTACAATCCGTAATTTTCACCCTGAAAAGTCCTTTGGTCATAGGAGGGCTACTTTACGATGAGCAAAGAAGCTAAGATTGCGATGTTTGACCCGAACGAAGCGGCGTTAAACAATCATTTGTTCGGTCTTCCTTTCGATGAAGACGAGTGTGATATCCACGTACTCCCAGCCCCTTGGGAAGTCACTGTGAGCTATGGTGCCGGCACGGCGCAAGGTCCAGAAGAGATTAGGTCAGAATCAGCCCAAGTAGACCTCTACGATGAAAAATTTCCAGAAGGTTGGCAACGCGGCATCTGGATGCACGAAATAGACGAAGGTTGGGCTGCGAAAAGCGATCGGCTGCGAGAGAAAGCTGAAAAGTACCTCGAAGCCTACGAGCGTGGAGAGGTAGATACCGCTGAATTAAAATTACTCGACGAAATCAACGACGGTTGTGGTAATTTCCACCGTTGGGTGGAGCGTAAAAGCGACAAAATATTAAGCCAAGACAAACGACTCATTCTCCTTGGTGGCGACCATAGCACCTCGCTGGGTGCCTTACGCGCGAGCAAGAAAAAATACGGCAACTTCGGAGTGCTGCAGATTGATGCACATGCAGATTTACGCCCCGCCTATGAAGGATTCGAATATTCTCATGCGAGCATTATGTACAATGGGCTCAAAGAGGAACTCATGGAGAGCTTGACCATAGTCGGCCTGAGAGATTTTTGCCACCAAGAGGCAGAGATGATTCAGAGCGAAAGCAATATTCACGCCTTTACCGATAAGGCGATGAATCAGGCCTTGTTTGCTGGTCAGACTTGGACCCAAGTATGCAGAAACATCGCCAATACTTTACCTGACCAAGTCTATTTGAGCGTAGATATCGACGGGCTCAATCCATCGTTGTGCCCAAATACCGGTACACCGGTCCCAGGTGGACTTTCCATGGCTCAATTCCTCTTCCTTTTGGACGCGGTTGCTGAATCTGGACGAAAATTCATTGGGGCCGATTTAGTCGAGGTCAGCCCAGGAAATGATGCCTGGGATGCCAATGTGGGTGCTCGTGTATTATATGCCATCTCTCATCGACTTTCGGAATAAAAAATTGGCTTAAAGACTGTACCTTTGCCTCGAACAAAAAGCGAACGCTATGAAGTTTGGTGTAATCACCTTCCCGGGGTCAAATTGTGACCAAGACATGATTTACGTATTGGAAACCATCATGGGTTACGAAGTAGTGAACCTATGGCACAAGGATACTGACTTACAAGGGGCAGACTGTGTGATACTTCCAGGTGGATTCTCTTACGGCGATTACTTGCGCTCTGGTGCCATCGCAAAGATGAGCCCTATAATGGGCAGCGTGATCGATTTCGCAAACAACGGCGGTTACGTACTGGGCGTTTGTAACGGTTTCCAAATCCTTACAGAAAGTGGATTGTTGCCAGGAGCCTTGCGCCACAACAACAGCCACAAGTTCATCTGTAAAAATGTATTCATCAAACCAGTGAGCAAGACTGCAGGCATTACTGCTGACCTTGACCACAGCCGTGGCTATAAGATTCCTATCGCTCACGGTGAAGGAAACTACTACTGTTCTGCTGAAACATTGGCCGAGCTTAAAGCAAACGACCAAGTTCTTTTCCAGTACTCAACAGAAAATGGTGAAGTAACTGAGGCGGAGAACCCGAACGGTGCTTTAGAGAACATTGCAGGTGTTTGTAACGCAAACAAGAACGTATTCGGTATGATGCCCCACCCAGAGCGCGCTGCAGATGCTGAGCTTAGCAATCAAGACGGTTTGGAGCTCTTCAAGAGCATGATAGGCCACATGGTGGTTGCATAAACCCACGAATTAGACATATTCACGAGCTTCAACTCCGAAGTTTCAATCATAAAAAAACCCCCGGCCTGCGGCCGGGGGTTTTTGTTTATCAATATTTCAGTGGCACTATTTAAGCATCACTGGAAGTGTTTCAATTATGTCACCCTTAATGAGCTGTACCATGTATGCGCCACGTGCCCAACCTTGAACATCAAGATCTAGGGATCCCGTGATATTGGTAACAAGAACAGTGCGTCCTGCTGCATCGACAACACGCAGCTCAGCCTCTCCTGTAGTGCGAATAGTCAATAAGTTAGTTGCTGGGTTCGGGAAGATTACAAATTCTTCGAGCAACTCCTCGTCAAGGCCAATATTGTTTACGCTGTATACATCAGATACGTTCGAACACTGGATATTAGAAATAATCTTTGCGTAGTAATCGCCATTGGCTGTAGGCATGTAGGTCGCAGAAGTTGCACCTGCAATTGGGTCCATATTGGCATCCAGCCATTCGTAGGAATACGATCCTGTCGGAGTCCCGGCTACCAATTCTCCCGTCGTAGCATCCTGGCTCACGGTAGGCTTTCCTGGGGCAGGTTGTACACTCATGGTGCGTTGCTTCGTATTCGAACAACCGGTAGTTGCATCAGTGTACGTATAATAAATCCAATGTGAGCCCACGCCGGCTACCGATGGAAAGATAGAGTCATTTGTCACCCCAGTTCCTGAGTAGATACCGCCCGCTGGCGTACCACCGCTAAGTTGCTGAGGACCGTCAAGCTCACAGACATACCCTTGAGAACTAAGAGTAACTGCAGGCAACGGATTAACTATTAGGGTTACTGAATCGGCCACCACTTTGTCAAATACACAATCGTCTGTACTAGTCATTTGAACCTTGAGTAGATAACTACCACCAGGAACTGTCGAGGTTAAAGCAGCAGCGTAAGATGTAGCACCCGAGAAAACTAGTGCTCCATTAATAAACCAATCAAATGTTGGGCTTGAACCACCATTAGTCCCTGTAGCAGAGGCATAAATACTATCATTTGTACACACCGTAGTTGCGCTAACAGAAAGCGAAACAGAGGCTATAGGCGCCTGTGTTATTGTTACATAATTAGCCAAAGTAAGTGAATCCGCACCGGCGGCATTTGCTACTACTAGCTTAACATCATAACTGCCCGGATTCGCATAGGTTACTGAAGGATTCGGCGCACTTGATGTCGCAGGTGTTCCTCCTTGGAAATACCACGTTCTGGAAGACGGTGTTGGTGTTGTGAAATCAAAGAAGTTCAAAGATTGCCCCGTACAGGCAGCTGAATCACCTGAAAATGAAGCGACTGGGGCTAATTGTCCTTGTCCAGTAATATTGATATTATCAATAAACATGTTGTTCCCGTACCCGTTGATGGTCACAAACTTCACTTGGATACCCGACATACCGCTGTAGGCATCGAGGTCGATCGATGGACACGCTGCCGAAGAGTTCCCGTGACACCACTTCGTGCTATCATTAGGCACAAACGAACTGGTCAATTGGCCCGCAGTGCTAAAGTTCGCATCGGCAGAACTCCATGCTGCAACCTCGGCCCATGAAGAACCACAGTCGTCGCTTACATAAACTTTAAGGCTATCGCTGTAACTGGTAGAGTAGTACGCCGAAGCATATTCAAAGGTCATGCTTACCAAAGTGTCGTTTGAGAAATCAAGCGGTGGTGAAACAAGCTCATCTACGGCACCTGTCGTGCTGTAAGAGTAGTGACCCACTGTCATCGCTGTAGACCCTGGTGTCGTTCCACCAACCGTAGCCGACGACCAAGTCATACCGTTATCCGGGTTTATGATTTCCCAACCACTCAGGCCATTTTCAAAATCTTCCACAAACGGCAGCGTTGCCCCACCAACTGAAATGGCCTGGAATTGGGTAGTGTCGTCAGTACCGTAGTTGTTACTTGCTGTTAATGCCACTGTATAGGTTCCTGTCGCCGTAAAAACAACCTTTGGGAATTGCGAACTATCGGTAGTTCCTCCCACAAAATTGTACGTAGAAGGTGTGATCTGCCAGTACCAAGTCGTGGGCTGCCCTGAACTATTATCAGCTAACTGAATCGTATCACCGAGGCCACAAGTGCTTACCGGATCAGCA
>CBFHHP010000012.1:11028-27671 GCA_965655745.1 uncultured Schleiferiaceae bacterium | reverse complement strand
AAATTCTGATTAAAACTCACCCACGACGGGTAGGTTGAACTTTTATAATACACCCCTATATCTGTACCGACATAAATACCATCGCTGTTGTTTCCTTCAAAAACAACTGCGGTTGCTGGTACATTAGGAAGGCCTGAGGAAATATTGGTCCAGGTTTGGCCTCCGTTAAAGCTCTCCATTGCCTTTTTATTGCTATTAAAGCCAGATATAGCTATTGCAATATGGTCCTCATCGTCAGGATCTATGGCTATGCCTAAAACATTATTGCCTGGAGACAAACTGCCGCTCGGCGTTATGGTTGACCATGTTGAACCCCCATTGGTAGATTTATAAACGCCTTGATTGATCAATACATAGATGTAGTTTGTGTTGCTCGGTGCAATCTCAAACTCGTCAATATTGGAGTTCCCGTTGACGTTGTTGGTAGAGGTTGCCGACCAGCTAGCCCCTGCATTTGTCGTTTTCCAGAGCTTTTTAAACCCTGCATAAGCGGTATTCGTAGTAACTGGATCAACCTGGAATGGAGTCACCCAGTTCCCAGAACCTGAGGCACTCAATGTATTGATTGAACTGAAAAAGCTGCCCCCATTCGTGCTCTTGTAAAAAGATCCGTAATATATGGAGGTGTACATCAAATTATCGTTAACAGCATCTACACCATTGTCCATGCCGTCACCGCCTGTTACTTCGCTCCAATTGTAGGTGGAAGATCTTAAATGAGAACCGTTGTCTTGAGCACCTGCGAGAACTACTGCTGAATCGGAAGTACTCTGACTGATTTTATAATACTGAGTTATGTTCATGCCATCGTTCAGATGGGACCAAGAAGTACCACCATTTGTCGATTTGTAAACGCCACCGTCTGTCCCTACGTACAACTGCGAAGTGTTGGGACGGAAAATAGCGTGGTGGTGGTCTGCATGTACGTAAGGGGTGGAGCCTGCACCGTACCAGTGGCCCACAATAGACCATGTTGAACCACCGTTGGTCGACTTCCAAATGTTTACACCCCCAACATAAATGGTATTCGAGGAATTTGGATCACAGGCAATGGTCAAATCGTACCAGGCCTGACCACCAGTTCCAGAACCGTTGTTTGCCCAACCCATGATGTTTGGTGTTGAACTCATCAGTGTCCAGTTATTTCCACCGTTCGTTGAGCGATACAGACCGCCGAAACCATAGTTACTATCTCCATAGATCAAGTAAAGCTTGCCTGGAGTGTTCGAAACTGCGACTTCACATCGGTACTTACCAGAAGTTGGAAGACCATTGGTTAATTGCGTCCAGTTATCTCCTGCATCAGAAGAGCGGTAAATCTTTGGAGAAGAACCCGAAGTCGTTGCATAAACTGTATCGCCTCGGCCCATGGTAATTCCGTAAAAAATACCTGTTCTTTCGAGAGTAAATGTTGATCCGTAGTTCGTACTGCGGTATACACCACCGTTAGTCGCTGCTATGACGATGTTGGTGCTATCTGGGTGCACGACTACTCGACCTATTCTATAATTCTGATTGACATTAAAGGACAATCCTGTTGATGACCATGTCACGCCGCCGTCCGTTGATTTCAAAAGACCAAAGCTGTAGGTATCCGCAGCATCACGATCACCCGTTGCTAAATACATGGTATCAGGATGTTCCGGATCAATGGCTAGATCACTCACCCCAATGTTGGTTAACTCGTCGGTAAAGGTCTGCCAGCTCTGTCCATCGTCGTAGCTCACCCACAAACCTCCTGCAGGAGCTCCGGCGTAAATGGTGTCATTGTGCTGTGGATGGAAAGCCACATTATTAATACGACCAATTCCTCCGCCAGACGGCGCATCAAAAGGTCCCATTGACGACCAATCACCATACTCGACACTAGATTGGTTGTTTTGACTTTGGATGGCTTGGTACAATAGTCCCGGATGAGGACGAACACCATTTTCATCCACACGCTGTCCCATCATATGTTCCCAGCGACGGAATTGCTTAATACCGTGTCCTTTTTCATAGGGCACGCCGCGATGTGCTTTGTTAAATTTATCGACAACCGTATTGAAGTTCACACGGTAATCTTGCATGGCTTCAACCCACGTCATCTCGCGAACCTCCTTGTCTGTCAAGGTATTAGATTCGCGTTCTTGTGCGTTGGCAATAAAAGTGGCGGCAATAAAGGCTAACGATAATGTAATCTTCCGTAGCATAAGGATGTATTAAGGACCTTAAAACTACAAAAATCGGGCCCTTCTATTCCTCCGTTTCCGCAGTAGTTACAAGCTTTAACTCATTGAGTTGTGCTTCGTCAATAGTAGCAGGAGCATCAATCATAACATCACGACCTGCATTGTTTTTCGGGAAGGCAATAAAATCACGAATAACCTCAGCGCCCCCAAGAATGGCTACCAATCGGTCAAAACCGAAAGCCAATCCACCGTGCGGAGGTGCACCGTATTCAAAGGCACTCATCAAGAAGCCGAACTGCTTCTCTGCCTCTTCCTTGGTAAATCCAAGCAAATCGAACATGCGGCTCTGTAACGCTCTATCGTGGATACGAATAGAACCACCACCGATCTCATTACCGTTCAATACAAGGTCGTAGGCATTTGCACGGACCTTGCCCGGTTCGGTATCTATCAAATCAATATCCTCTGGCTTCGGAGAGGTGAACGGGTGGTGCATCGCGTGGTAACGCTCTGTTTCATCGTCCCATTCCAACAGTGGGAAGTCCATCACCCATAATGGTGCAAAGACCTCAGGGTTTCTTAGCCCCATTTCTTCTGCTATGTGAAGACGCAATTCAGAAGTTGCCTTGCGTGTCAAACGCTCTTCACCGGCCAAAATCAGGATTAAGTCGCCCGGGTTCGCATCTGCAGCTTTTGCCCATTCAGCTTGCTGCTCTTGCGTGTAGAATTTATCTACAGAACTCTTGTACGTACCGTCCTCATTGACTTTACAGTACACCATGCCCTTCATGCCGATGTCTGGACGCTTCACCCAATCGGTCAACTTATCGATCTGCTTACGCGTCCACGAAGCAGCGCCTGGTACAGCGATACCCAATACCGTTTCGGCTTGGTCAAAGACCATGAAACCTAGGTTTTGAGTAAGTGCATTTAGGTTGGCCAATTCCATCCCGAAACGAATGTCCGGTTTATCATTTCCGTAGCGCTCCATCGCCTCTGCATAGGTTATACGCGGCACGCTATTAATGTCAACACCTTTCACTTCTTTCAACAAGTGAAGCAACAATCCCTCGAACGTATTCAAGATATCTTCTTGCTCTACAAAGGCCATCTCACAGTCAATCTGTGTAAACTCTGGCTGACGGTCCGCGCGTAAATCTTCGTCACGGAAACAACGCGTGATCTGGTAGTACTTATCGTACCCACTAACCATCAAAAGTTGCTTGAAGGTCTGCGGACTCTGCGGCAAAGCGTAGAACTTGCCCTCTTGCATGCGCGAAGGCACTACGAAATCTCTTGCACCCTCTGGGGTAGATTTGATCAAGAACGGAGTCTCAATATCCATAAAGCCTTGCTCGTCCAAATACTTTCGTACCTCGATGTTCACGCGGTTACGAAGCGCCAAATTGCGCTGTAACGGGCCACGACGCAAATCCAAGTAGCGGTACTTCATACGAAGCTCTTCTCCGCCATCACTTTCTTCTTCTATGGTAAACGGAGGCGTATTTGCTGCGTTCAATACAACGAGCTTGGCACTTTTAATCTCCACATCACCGGTAGGCATGTTGGCATTCTTGCTGTGACGCTCGATCACCTTACCTTCAATTTGTACCACCCACTCGCGGCCTAGTTTTCTTGCTTCCTTCAACAAATCGGCATCCCACTCCTCATTAAAAGCAACCTGAGTAATTCCGTAACGATCACGTAAATCCAAGAAAGTCATCCCCCCTAATTCGCGCGAGCGTTGTACCCAACCTGCAAGAGTTACTGTTTGTCCAATATGTGCGGCGCGCAATTCGCCACAAGTATGTGATCTGTACATGGTACTAATTGTTTGAACCGCAAAAATAGCCAAACTTGTGGGCCAATTCCCTATTTTGCGTGGAAGATGATAGACCTTAATGATCACAGCATATTTATGAAGGCTGCGCTTGTAGAAGCTCAGCAAGCCGCCAGCGAAGGAGAAGTCCCCGTAGGCGCCGTAATTACCGCTGGCGGCCGCATCATCGCACGTGCCCATAACCTCACCGAAAGACTTACGGATGTCACTGCACATGCAGAAATCCAAGCCATCACCGCGGCATCGAACTATTTAGGCGCAAAATACCTCCAAAAATGTACCCTTTATGTGACCCTCGAGCCCTGCCCAATGTGTGCCGGCGCCCTTTTTTGGTCGCAGATAGGCCGAGTCGTTTATGGCGCGAGTGACGCCAAACGCGGCTTTAAAGAGCACGGTGGTGAATTGCATCCGAAGACCGAAATTATCTCAGGAATTATGGAAGAAGAGTGTGGCAATATCATGACCCAATTCTTCCAACGCAAACGCAAATAGGCGCATGAACCTTAGCACCATAGACCTCGCGGTCCTTATCTCATTGCTGGCAGCCACAGTCCTTATCGGGATGTATTTCGGCCGCAGTAAGAAATCATCCATTAGCGAATACTTCCTTGGCGGTAGGTCATTGCCTTGGTACATCGCCGGTATTTCTATGGTCGCAACCACCTTCGCCGCTGATACACCGTTGGCCGTTACAGAGCTGGTTGGGCAGTACGGTATCAGTGGAAACTGGCTTTGGTGGAACTTGCTCGCAGGGGGCATGCTGACCACAGTCTTTTTTGCCCGATTATGGCGTCGCTCAGGACTCACCACTGAGGTGGAGTTCATTGAATTTAGATACTCGGGCAGGCCCGCTGCCTTACTTCGTGGCTTCAAAGCCTTATACCTCGGCGCCTTCATGAACATCCTCATCATGGGCTGGGTGAATGTCGCTATGATCACCCTGCTCCAAGGGTTTTTTGGATTGACCTATAACGAAGCTTTTCTGTGGACCGGAGCGGCACTGTTAGGCGTAGTCGTTTACGTCAGTTTTAGTGGCTTGAAAGGGGTGGTGTATACTGATGTGTTCCAATTCCTTCTCGCAATGGCCGGCTCCATTGCCTTGGCCATTTATGTGCTAGACGCTCCTGAAGTAGGAGGTGTGGCAGGTCTCAAAGCCGCCTTGCCTGAAGAAACGTTCAAATTCCTCCCGTCAATTAGCGGTGAAGCTTCGAGCGGGGGCAGTTACCAGATCACCCTGGCTTCCTTCTTGGCATTCTTTGGAATGGTATGGTGGACGTCATGGTATCCCGGCGCAGAGCCCGGTGGTGGTGGCTACAGCGCGCAGCGTATGCTGGCAACCAAAGACGAACGCTCTTCTTTTCTAGCCAGTGCATTGTTCCAGATAGGCCACTACGCAGTACGCCCGTGGCCATGGATTTTAGTCGCCTTAAGCGCCATCGCCATTTATGGTTCAAAAGGAAATCCTGCAGAGGACATGCCTAATTTTATCACCTACGAAATGCTCGCCGGTGAGGCAGATTTTGAGCCGATGAATGAAACGCAGGAGACGGAATATCTCATGTGGTCTCAAAGTTGGGGTGAGGTATATGGAGAGCAATTGCCGCAGGCAGTGAAATACAACCAAGATTACCGCTTCGGCTACATCTTTATCATGCGTGACTTCTTACCGCAAGGACTCTTGGGTATGCTCTTGGCCTCCTTCTTTGCAGCCTACATGTCGACCATGTCGACCCAATTGAATTGGGGGGCATCTTATCTCATTAACGACGGATACTTGCGTTTTATCAATCCCCATGCACCGAAGAAAACGAGTTTGAACATCTCGAAATTAACCACCTTGATCCTTGCAGTTTTTGGATTGTTGGTGACCAGCTTTATGGACAGCATCGCCGGTGTGTGGCAATTCATCATGGAATGTGGCGCCGGCCTAGGGCTTGTGCTTATCCTTCGTTGGTACTGGTGGCGCATCAATGCATGGACAGAGATTGCAGCTACCGTTGCACCCTTTGTTGGATACGCTCTTGCACATAGTGTGCTTGATTGGGTATTCCCAAACAGCTTCTTCTTTACCGTCGGGTTTACCACTGTTGCATGGGTAGCAACCATGTACCTAACCACGCCAACACCGACCTATACACTTGTGGAGTTCTACAAGACTGTACAACCTGGTGGCGCATGGAAGCCTGTGGAAATGCGAATGGACCCATCAGAGAAGATTGAAGCTCCTTCTACACTGAAATTGTTTGTTTATTGGATCTTGGGGATTGGGATTGTATACGGTGCCCTGTTTACTGTGGGAGCCTTAATCTTGCACTAAAAACCGAATTTATTGCATAAAAAAGCCCGGCCATGAGCCGGGCTTTTTAGTGTCTATATCTTCTGGATTAGTCAAGCGTGCGCTTCACCTCAACCATTGCATAGGCTTCGACAACGTCACCCACTTTGATATCATTGAAATTGGCAATGTTCAAACCACATTCAAACCCTTGGCGAACTTCTTTCGCATCGTCCTTGAATCGTTTCAAAGAACCTAGTTTTCCTGTGTAGACCACCACACCGTCGCGGATTACACGTACATCGTGATTGCGCTCGATTGTTCCTTCTGTAACCATACAACCTGCAATGGTACCCACTTTTGAAATTTTAAAGGTCTCGCGAATCTCTGCAGCACCTTTAATTTCCTCTTTCATCTCTGCACTCAACATACCCTCCATCGCATCTCGAACTTCATTGATCGCGTCGTAAATGATAGAATACATTCTGATCTCAACATCCTCTTTCTCAGCAAGCTTACGCGCTTGTGCCGAAGGACGAACTTGGAACCCAACAACGATAGCCTCAGATGCTGTCGCAAGAAGGATGTCACTCTCAGAAATCTGACCAACAGCCTTGTGAATGATGTTCACCTGAATTTCCTCAGTAGTGAGCTTCTGAAGTGAATCGGATAATGCTTCGACAGAACCGTCCACATCACCTTTAAGTATAATGTTCAACTCTTTGAAATCTCCAACTTGAAGACGACGACCAATCTCTTCAAGGGTCATCTTCTTCTGAGAACGTACGCTCTGCTCACGCTGCAATTGTAGTCGTTTTTGTGCAATCTGCTTCGCTTCACGCTCATCGTCCATGATAATGAACTTATCACCTGATGTTGGCGCACCGTCCAAACCTAGAAGGCTTACTGGCGTCGATGGACCTGCCACTTTGATGCGGTTGCCACGCTCATCGAGCATCGCTTTGACCTTACCTGAGTATTGACCCGCTAGAACGTAATCGCCAACTTTCATGGTTCCCGCTTGAATCAATGCCGTACACATGTACCCGCGACCTTTATCCAAAGAAGCTTCAACAATTGTTCCGCTTGCATTCTTATTAGGGTTTGCTTTGAGGTCGAGCATTTCTGCTTCTAGAAGTACTTTATCAAGCAGCTCTTCAATGTTCAATCCCGTTTTCGCAGAAATCTGCTGACACTGGATAGAACCACCCCAATCTTCCACCAAGATATTTTCTTGTGAAAGTTGCTCCATAATTTTGTTCGGGTTCGCAACCTCGCGGTCTACTTTGTTGATTGCAATAACGATAGGAACCCCCGCAGCTTGAGCGTGAGAGATTGCTTCTTTTGTCTGCGGCATCACGGCATCATCCGCTGCTACTACGATAATAGCAATATCCGTTACCTGAGCACCACGAGCACGCATTGCCGTAAAGGCTTCGTGACCCGGAGTATCTAGGAAAGTAATGGTTTGACCCGTATGAACTTTTACGTTGTAGGCACCTATGTGCTGGGTAATACCCCCGGCCTCACCAGCAATTACGTTTGCTTTACGGATGTAATCCAAAAGCGACGTCTTACCGTGGTCAACGTGACCCATCACTGTAACGATAGGTGAACGTGGTTTCAAATCTTCCTCTTTGTCCTCTTCTTCTTGGAACGTTTCCGTTACCTCTTCATCGACGAAGTTGACGCCAAAGCCGAATTCTTCTGCCACCATCTCAAGCATTTCTGCATCAAGACGCTGGTTCATAGTTACCATAACGCCAACGCCCATCAAAGAGCCAATAACGTCATTGACGCTTACCTCCATCATGTTGGCAAGCTCAGTAACTGTAACGAATTCCGTTACCTTCAATACTTTGCTTTCCTCTGCGGCCTGCATGTCTCTGAGCTCCTCTTTTTCACGACGCTCTGCACGCTTATCACGGCGAATCTTAGCACCCTTGTTCTTCTTACCGGAAGTAAGTTTCTCTAGAGTTTCTTTAATTTGTTTTTGGATTTGCTCGTCACTCAATTCCTGCTTTTGAACCACAGGTTGATTGCGACGACCTTTCCCTTTACCGCGGTTTTGGTTGTTTCCTCCACGTTGGTTTCTGCTTCTAGGATCCGCTTGTGCCGGAGTGGCACCGCCTGGTCCTTGAGTTTTAATACGAGTACGTTTCTTTTTCGGAGTCTTTGGTTTTTCGACCGGAAGTTCAATCTTCTGACCCGTGAACTTAGGACCGTCAATCTTTACGTACTTGGTTTTGATTTCGGCATCAGCAGGCTTTGCCTCTTCTGCTTTTTCCACAGCCTTTTTGGTTGGCGCCTGCTCTTGCAGTTTCGCACCACCAGCTGACTTCTTAGGCCCCTTTTCTGTAGGCTTATGACTCTTTTTCTCTGCCGGCGCCTCTGCTACTGCAGGTTTTGCCTTTTTCTTCGGCTTCTGAGCATCAAGATCAATCTTGCCCATGACTTTTAGGCCGCTTTCAGGTTCCTCTTGCACAGGAACTTCTGCTTTTACTTCTGCCTTTGGCTCCTCTTTCGGTGCCTCAACCACAGGTGCAGGTTCTTCCTTCGGTGCCTCGACTACAGGAGCAGGAACTTCAACTTCCTCAGCGCCGCCGCGAAGAACTTCTTTTTCTTCTTTCGACTGCTGGCTTACCTCTTCGGCAGCTTTTTTCCGCTCAAGATCGTCTGCAAAGGCAGTTTTCAGCACGCCGTACTGCTCTTCCGTGATCTTAGTATTACGGTTGTTTGGAATGTCGTGGCCATTTTTTGCCAATTCTTCAACCGCTCTATCTAAAGAGATATTGAGTTCCTTGGTGGCCTTACTTAATCTGACGCTACTCATAGAGTGTCTTTAGTGTTTCTTATTCTTCCTCGAATTCTTGCTTAAGAACTGAGATGATGTTTTCTACCGTTTCCTCTTCCAAATCGGCTCTTGAAACCAATTCTTCCTTAGTCAACTTCAGTACGCTTTTCGCCGTATCACATCCAATTTTCTTCAGCTCATCGATGATCCAAGCTTCGATTTCATCACCGAACTGATCTAGTTCGATATCATCTTCAATCTCGATATCGTCGCGGTAAACATCAATTTCCATGTCTACCAGTTTACTTGCCAAGCGGATGTTTGTACCTCCACGACCAATAGCTAGGCTTACCTGGTCTGGTGCTAAAAATGCTTCCACACGACGGTTCTCCTCATCTATGTTTAATGACGTCACCTTCGCTGGACTCAAAGAACGCTGAATGTATAATTGTAAGTTATTGGTATAGTTAATCACATCAATATTCTCGTTGCGCAACTCGCGAACGATGCTATGAATACGAGATCCTTTCATACCAACACACGCGCCAACAGGATCGATGCGGTCGTCATAAGATTCTACCGCAACCTTCGCTTTCTCACCTGGAATGCGAACTACACCTTTAATGGTGATGAGGCCATCGTATACTTCTGGAATCTCCTGCTCGAACAATTTCGCCAAGAAACGCTCATCCGTACGAGACATGATTACTACAGGCTTAGTGCCGCGGAATACTACTTCCTTAACTACCGCGCGGATAGGATCTCCCTTACGGAAGAACTCGCGCTCACCTATCATTTGATCTTTAGGAAGAATTAATTCGTTTCCTTCGTCGTCATAAACAATTACCTCACGGTGACGAACGTGGTGTACTTCACCTGTGATGATTTCACCTTCAAGGTCCTTGTAACGCTTGAACAGTTCTGAACTGTCGTGCTCTTGAATTCTGCTGACCAAGTTTTGACGGAATGCCAAGATAAAACGACGACCAAGGTCAATCAGTTTAATCTCCTCAGAAACTTCTTCACCAACCTCATAATCCGGTTCGATGCGAAGTGCTGCACTCAATTCTATCTCTTGATTCTCATCCTCAACAGCACCGTCTTCAACTACCGTTCTGTTATGCCAGATCTCCAAATCACCCTTATCCGGGTTTACAATGACATCAAAGTTTTCATCGGTCTCATACTTTTTGCGCAACTGGTTGCGGAACGCCTCCTCAATGAAGGCCATCAAAGTGGTTCTGTCGATGTTCTTTTCCTCTTTAAAAGCGAGGAAGCTTTCGATAATCGCCTGATTTTCCATTATCTATAAAACTAAAACTTCTATTTAAATCTGATTGCCACCTTCGCTTCTACGATATCGGCAAACTGTATTTCTGTTTCCACGTGCGGCGCACTCTTCTTCTTTTGAGGGACACTCAAAACCAAAAAGTCCTGCTCCACTTTTTCCAACTTTCCTTCTACTTGACGGTCCTCAAACTTCACCTTTAAAAAGCGACCAACATTTTTCTTGTACTGACGCCAAATTTTCAAGGGCCTGTTCAAATCTGGACTACTTACCGTGAGATTAAAATCTTCAACATCGCGGTCCAATTCTGATTCGATCTTCCTATTGATCATTTTAATCTGATCCATTGAAAGACCTTCGTCCGCATCAACATAGGCAATGATTACGTTATTTGGCTTCACCTCAAGCTCTACCAAAAAAGCATTATTCTCAACCGTGGCCTGTTCAGCGGCCTTTTCAATTTTTGCGTATTCCATCAATTACCGGCAATAAAAGAGGGGACCGAAGTCCCCCTTTTGAGTGCCAAAAAGTTTTGACAAATATAGTGCAATTCCCGGACTTCATCCAAAGTCGACTTCTAATTGATTCAAAATCACAAAATTAATAGCCCATTTTCAAGCTAAATACCTAGTCGAAAATAAATCTTAGTATATTTAACGCACTCAAAACCGCGCATTTACACACAACCATGGTAAAGAAAAATGTCAAAATACTCATAGTAGACGACCATCCTATCTTAAGAGATGGTATTAAAACTATGCTCGAAATGGGAGACTTTGAAGGACATAGTTTCGAGGTCTCTGAGGCAGGAAATGGCATTGAAATGTCTGAACAGCTCAATAAAAGAGAATTCGATATCGTCATCATGGACTACAAGTTGGAGGAAACCGACGGCCCTACTTTGACGAAGAACGCCCTTGAAAGGCATCCAGACCTTCGCGTGCTTGCCCTCTCCAATTACGGAGATGTAGATTATGCAGCAAATATGCTTGAAGCAGGTGCCAAAGGATATGTTTTAAAGAGCGTAGGAACAGCGGAACTTGTGGCTTCTATAACAACCGTGCTTGAAGGAAAGCTTTGTTACACACAATCTCTCGCCAATGAATTGATCGAAAAGAAAATTCTCGGCATCGGTACTGCGGATCTTAAAAGCGATAATCCTGCTGTGGCCCGATTGAGTAAACGCGAAATAGAAATCATTCAGCTCATCTGTGACCAGCTCACCAATGAGCAAATCTCAAAACAACTCTTCTTGTCGAAGAGGACCATTGACAACCACCGTCAGAACATCCTCAATAAACTAGGGATGAATAACACTGCGGGGCTTGTTCGATTTGCTGTTGAGAACGGATTAGTCCTGTAAAACAGACCACAATAAATACTCATAAAGGCGGCCGTACGGCCGCCTTTTTATTTGCTCGAATTCCTCAAAATAAAAACCCCCGGCGCGCAGCGCCGGGGGCTCTATTCCAAAAGGAACTATTATGAGTAAGAGATTATTCTACGATAACCTTCATTGTTCTCAACTCACCTTTAGAGTTCGCGATGTTCACGAAGTACATACCGCGACCCATTTCAGAGGCATTCAACGCTACATTGCCCTGAGCATTGTCCATACCAGCAACTAAACGGCCAGTGATGTCCATTACACGAACTGTGTAGAAATCAGAAGTACCTAGAGCGATTGTTGCTACATCCGTCATAGGGTTCGGGTAAATCGCTACTGCATCCAATGCATTCTCTTCAACAGAGATGAATGAACAAGCACCGAAAATGTGCTGAACAGTATCTGCAGAACCTGTACGCGCGAAGAAACGGTTGTACGAGCCCACACCATTATCTACACCACAATCCATTGGTACTGGCTCGTGGTTTGAGGTGTTTGCAGGGTCGCCGTTGGAGAAGCGATACTCCATAGTACCCGGACAGTATTGGTTAACTGTAGCAATGTACTGACCTGCTTGAGAATGAGCCACCATTGGGATAGCATTTGCGTCCCACTGTGTGAAGTTACCCATCAAGAAAATCGTATCAGCAGGCGTGAAAGACGCTTGCGTAAAGTCAACGATAAACGTTACATCAGCCGTTGGAGGCGTTGTAGGACATGGTCCGTATGTATCGTTACCGAAACAACGTGGAGCAACTACAGAGTCAGAGCTTACAGTAACAATCTTGTTACCACCGCCTTCCCAGTTGGTCGCACCCGCTACGTGGTAACGTGCCTTGAACTGAAAATCACCTGAATCAACACCCATGTAAGAGATAGAGTATACGCCGTCACCGTCTGGATCAGACATTGACTCACCCCCCCATCCGTTGATAGGACCTGCAAGTGTTACAGAATCAATAGTAGAACATGCAGTCAAAGAGCTTACATCCACATTGATTGTGATGTCGTAAGTAGGAACTACTGTACACGGACCACACTGTGCGTAACATACTTCGTAGATACCGCTTAGCGTATCTGTGTAGAAACGGTTATCGCCTTGGCTGATACCTGCAGAAGATGCTTGACAAGTAGAAGGAACCGATTCAACAACACTCCATCCGTTACCGTTGATGAACTTGAAGTACGTAGAATCCGTCTTGCCTACATAAGCAATGTAACGGTGTACGCCGTCAAAGTTTACCATCTGCGTCTTCGCTGGATCCCAACCTTGGAAGTTACCCGCAACGTGAACTGAATCTGAAGAAACAGTCTGAAGCGCCATATCCACCTTGAATTGGATCGCTTTCTGACCTGCAGGAGCAGCGCCACCGAACATTACTGCTGGAAGTGTAGTATCCTGAGAGATCACAGCCCAACGATTGCTGTTACCGTTAGTACCTACTTGGATCGGTGCAGGGACACTTTCATCGTCGCCCCATGCGTTACCGTTCAAGAATTTGTACTCCAACTGTCCTGCGTTGACAGTTACAGTAGTTGAATAGATAGATGATGTACCTACCTGCGTCAATGAAGTCGTGCTTGGAGACCAAGACTGGAACGACCCCGCAACGTGAACACCGTTAGAGTTGATGGTGGCAGAGCCCATATCAACCTGGAAGGTGACGCTGTACGTTGTTTGTGCAAATGCACTTACTCCTAGGAACAAGGCAGCTGCTAAAGCGTAAAACTTTTTCATATAAAAATGATTGGTTAGTAATTAGTGTACCGAATACCCTATAAAATTAAGGCACAGCCGTTTCCTTTCTTTGTCCAATTCTGCCGATTTTTAACCATATTGTCGCATTATCCCGCAAAAAATGAAGAATAGCGCCTTAAACTTATTTTTATCCCTTCTGTGTCTTATTACATCTATTACCATAAAAGGGCAAAGTATTCACCGCGTTGACCCGCCCAACTGGTGGAGCGATTTTCCCTTTGATACTGTAGAAGTATTCATCACAGGCGAAGGATTTACAAAGGCCGATATTCACAGTTTTGAGGGTGCAGAAAGACTAGAATGGGGAATTCTAAGCGATAATGTCGCCTGGATCCAATTCAGAATCCTACCCAACCTTTCATCTTCAAAAATCACCTTTAAAATTGGTCGCAGAACCATCAAATACCCCCTTCTCGAGCGCAGCGGTTACGAACCTCAGGGACTAAGCGACCAAGACCTCATCTACCTTATTACCCCGGACCGGTTTCACAATGGAAATCCAAAGAACGACGATATCCAAGGCATGCGTGAGCGCGGCACCGACCGAAACGAGCCCTATGCACGTCACGGAGGGGATCTCGAAGGCATTGGGCAAGGACTCAATCACATAAAACGTCTAGGCGCAACCGCCGTTTGGATCAACCCCCTTCTAGAAAACGATATGGCTCGCGACAGCTACCACGGCTACGCAATTACAGATCACTATCAAATAGACCCTCGCTACGGTGGCAACGTTGAACTCTTGGCACTAAGCAAGCAAATGCATGAGCGCGGTCTAAAGCACGTCGCCGATGTCGTTTACAACCACTGGGGGTCCTCGCATTACCTTCAAGAACTAATACCCGATTCCTCTATGGTGCACTGGAACCAAAATGGTACTATTCCCTATTCGAGCTTCCGCTTCACCTCGCTGACAGATCCCTATGCCTCGAAAGACGATATCGACCGATTCGAGAAAGGCTGGTTCGCAGGAGCCATGCCCGACCTGAACCAAGAGCACCCGTTAACCGCCTCATACCTAACCTATTCCACCCTTTGGTACATTGAATCCTTCGGTGTAGATGCGCTACGCTGCGACACCTATGCCTTCTCCCACCCTAAATTTCTAAAAGAACTTAACATGCTGCTCAAAAGGGTGTACCCGGATCTCTTCATCTTTGGAGAAACATGGGCCTACAGTGAAGCATCACAACTCTACTTCGCCCCCAACGATAACGTGAGTGCAGGCTGGACAGGCAATGATGCTGTGACAGACTTCACCCTTTGGCGTGCCATCCACTCGATGTACGAAGCCGATGAAAGTGAGCAGTTCGGTTGGGCCACAGGTGCGGGTGCCTTGTATTACCGCCTCGCTGCCGATTACCTCTACGAGCGCCCGGAAGACCTCATCACCTTCGTTGACAATCACGACGACGGGCGCTTCCTAGGACAGCTAAATAGTGAAGACAAACTGCGGAGCGCCTTAACGCTGCTCTACTTCATGCGCGGGATTCCTGTATTGTACTACGGAACAGAGCTTGGTTTGAAGGGGTACGAGAACCATGGCGCCATTCGCGAGGATATGCCCCGATTTTCAGGAGAGTTCCCTGATTATAGCATAATTGGCGGCGAATTATTAGATTTGTGTCAAGAATTGGGCGCTTTTCGAAAAAATAGAGGAGCCGTTCAGTTTACCCAAAGAGTACCAGAAGACGGTTATTACATTCTTGAGGCTGCAAACGACTACTCCAAATGGATATTGGTCGTGAATGCCACAGGTAAGATGAGGAGCCACGAATATTGGTCAGGTAAGGAGCCCGTACTTAGCTCAGATAAAGGGGGCGGTTCGGTGTTCTACCCTTGGGAAGCCAAAATCTTTGAATTTGAGCGATGAAAGCTACGATCGAAAACATACGAATTGCCGAAAAGGACAGAAGCTACCACAGCTATGTGCTTTCGCAACGAGTGGGCAGGCGTGGACCTTCCATTTTTACCGACTACTGGCACTACCACCCGGAGATTGAAATCACCTATGTGGTCAAAGGCGAAGGACTCGCCTTCATAGGTAATAAAATCGTTGAATTCAAAGCCGGCCAAGCGTTCTTGATTGGTCCTTACCTGCCGCACAACTTTGTAGCTTCTGACGAGGAAGAGATGATCATGGACCGCGAATGTTGGGGACTTCAGTTTACTCAAGAATGGCTGAACTCGTTTAAAGAAAGTGCCGCATTAGGACCGCTTTTTAAAGCGATGAGTTTTGGTGTAGATCTCGGGCAATTCACTCCTGAAGAACACGAAGACTTTGCCAATATTGTCGGGACCAATTCGCTTAAAAGCATGGGCTCCTTCTTCAGTCTTATGGCTTCGATTGCCGAGCGAGAAGAACTCAAGACTATTTCTACGACAAGCGCGTACAGCAATGTAATGAGTCAGAAGATCAGCAAGCGGATGGAGCGCGTGTCTAAATACATTCAGGACAATTACCAACGAGCAATTACCCTCGCTGAAATATCAGACATTGCAAGCATGACTGAACAGAGTTTCAGCCGTTGGTTCCGACAAACTTCTGGCTTGACTTTTATCGACTACTTAATGCAACTGCGAACAACGGTAGCGTCACACCTTCTAGTGAATACCAACAAGCCGATGTCAGAGGTTGCAGAAGAGAGTGGGTTTAACTCCAGCTCTTCATTCAATCGTTCCTTCCTAAAGGTTAAAGGATGCTCGCCACGCGAATTCCGCAAGCAAAAAAGGCCGCTCTAACTACGCCTCAGGCGTATAGGTCACCGCCTTCTTGTTCGTAATCAAGAAATTTGAGAGCCCTGCAATAACTAACGAGGTGCCTGCAAGCAACATCGCGTTGATTGGATCTTCGCCAAACACCCCTTTATAAATCGCTGTCAACGAGGTCGCTGCAACAATCTGTGGGATCACGATAAACATGTTGAAAATACCCATATACACACCCATTCTGTTCGGATCAAGCGTAGAGCTTAACATCGCATACGGCATGGATAGGATAGAACCCCAGCTGAATCCGATACATACGAAGCTTACGATCAGCATCGACGGCTCTGTGATGAAATACATACTAATGAAACCGTACGCGCCAGCGAACAAGCTGAACATGTGAACGAACTTTCTATTGAT
>CBFHHP010000012.1:8495-11018 GCA_965655745.1 uncultured Schleiferiaceae bacterium | reverse complement strand
TGATACGTCTTTTAGCTGTCCAAAGAGTCAACAATAGTGCAAATACCATAGAGCTCAAACCGTAGTTCCCCATGTACGAACCTACCTTATTTGAAGCATCATTAAAAAGCTTGTCTCTTTCACGATAAACGAATAACTCTTGCTCTATTGACTTATTATTATTTAGATACACAGATTGCAGCCCAAATGATTGTAACACCCCTAGGTCTTTTTCTATGTAGCTCGCCAGTGTATCCTTAAAATTATTTCTATACTCTAACGATAACTCCGGAGTCGCAAGGAATGCCGAATCCACTTCTTGCTGTTTATCCGTATATGAACCAATGGTTATTGATACCTTTTCGGGAAGGGCTTTAAGTGAGTCGCCTACAGCGTTCGATCCAACAAAAAATAATAATGGTGCCGTACGTTTATCTATTAGAGAATGTAAGTCTGAAGCGGAAATTGAAATATCGTGATCTCTGAATTCATTTAGCACCGAAATACGTTCTAATGAGGAAAGTGACTTGCTCTTTTCGCTCAATGATAAGTCAGCAAATCCTTCCCCTAATTCTTCTACCAGATTTGTAAAATCAGGCTTCGCAGCATTGAACACATGATCCGTCAAGGCGGGGTTGGCCATGGACCACATACAGAAGAAGGCAAACCAAGAGAAGAATTGGACCACGCCTAAACGCTTCATTGTCTTTGGCATATCGGCAATATTTTTAAACACCTCAGAAATGGTGTTGGCTAAACCCGATTTTTCCTTCTGCTCCGCGCGGAAAGCTTCCATGTCCTCCGGCGGGTACTCGTCTGTGGTAAATACCGTGTAAAGAATGGAGAGAATAAATACTACAGCACCTATTCCAAATGCCACCTGCACCGACATTGGTACCACGCCTGGCGCAGCTTCGTTGCTTATGCCTAGCGAGCTCACCATCAGCGGCAAGTTTGAAGCCACCCAAGTACTCACACCAATAATCAGCGTCTGCACCACAAAACCGAAACTGCGTTGGCTGTCCGGCAATTTATCCGCCACCAAAGCACGGAACGGCTCCATACTGATGTTCATGGTAGCATCAAGAATCCACAGACCACCCGCTGCCATCCAAAGCGCCGAACTGTGTGGCACTACCAATAATGTTAGAGAAGCAAGAACAGCACCTATTAGAAAATAAGGGCGACGGCGACCAAACCTCGGGTGCCACGTATTGTCGCTCATCTGACCAATAATGGGCTGCACGATAAGCCCTGTAAGCGGCGCGGCAATCCACAACAACGGAAGGCTGTGCTCGTCGGCACCAAGCGTTTCGAAAATACGGCTCATGAACCCGCCTTGTAGGGCGTACCCAAACTGGATTCCCAAGAAGCCGAAGCTCATGTTCCAAATCTGCCAAAAACTGAGTTTAGGTTTGTTCTGCATGTTTCTCTGAGTGTTAGTTAAGAGAAAACCCGGCACTGGGCCGGGTTCTAAGCTGGCTTATAGCCAAATATTATTGACAGAAAATCGGAACAACGACCGCTTCTGTAACTCTATCGGCACCCGTTGCGAAGTTTTTCTTAATTACAATGAACTCTAAATAATCAACCTCATTATTAGGATCTAGAGTAAAATGCTCGTTAGGTACGAGATGCATTTCAAAGTTACCGTCACCTATAAAAGTCATTTTTAGATTCGGGTTTGTGCCCGCATTGAAAGGGCTTTCAATCTGAGCTACTGAGCCATTTGTGTACACCACTTTAGCGTAGGCATAACATTCGTCAGATGCTAAATTCTGCATCGACGCTTTTTCCTCTCTCCAGTTCTCGTAACGCAAGGTGATTACGTCGTCCATTTTCACCTTCGTAGGGAAGTGGTAGAACGGATTGCGCTCCGTAGCAGGAGGATCAATTGCAATACTCTGATCATCCGTCTTTACATCCGGATCACCGTAACCACCACCGTCTTTTGCTTTGACTAGAAAGTGTATGTCTTCTGAATAAACAGTCGAAGCGTCAACTTCATAAAATAACGTTGGAACGATTTTCCAAGAAAACGTACCGTCGGAATTCTTGGTCATCTTCATCGCATCGTTAGAGTTCTTCCAAGGCGCAGAACCTGTACCGTTTACATAAGGGTGACCGTCCGGGTGAGTTACCGGCTTCCACGTCCAGATGTACATGTCTTCACCTGCATCTACAGCCTGCTTC
Source organism: uncultured Schleiferiaceae bacterium (assembly GCA_965655745.1). Lineage (GTDB taxonomy): Bacteria > Bacteroidota > Bacteroidia > Flavobacteriales > Schleiferiaceae > UBA10364. The sequence goes on along the minus strand of CBFHHP010000012.1, from coordinate 8,846 downwards.
AAAAGGTCTTGGTGACCTACGGCAAGGTCGAGAGCAGATGGATCAAAAATGATCTCCAAAGAATCTGCTGGGTCGATGTTCTCATCAGGGATTGTTGTGATTTGAGCCGAAGCACTTAGGCCCAAAGTCAATGCGAATAGTGTGCTAATCTTTTTCATCTGAGCTTATTTTCTAGTGAAGGTTAATTTGTAAGATACGCTTGGCTTGTCGCAACGAATACGGTCGTAGACAATGCTCACGCTCTGATCAATCGTACGTGGCATGTTGCCCAAAGGCAATACCGTCGTTACCGTATCAAACTGAGTGAGGTGCAACTCAGAAGGGAATTCTGGTGTGTTGTACTTCCAAGTA
>CBFHHP010000012.1:0-8485 GCA_965655745.1 uncultured Schleiferiaceae bacterium | reverse complement strand
TTCCAAGTTCCTCCGGCACCAAACAAATCGAAACCAGGGCCCTTTGAGTTTACAGTGTAGGTACTGTCCTCGCCGAACACTACCACCCATTTATCTTGATTGTTTTGGTAGAACGAACTGATGTCTCTAGTTTCTGGTACGGGTAGCGTTAGATCGGTTTGATCCGCGTTGGTCAACTCCCAAGTACCTACCATACCCGCACCGGCCTCGTATGCTGGTCCAATAGACCCAACCTCCGGCTTACATGCGCCCATGATCAACAAGGCGCTCGCAATAAATAATGTTACTTTTTTCATATCGCTAAACTGCTTTATTCGCAGCCTCCTTCTTCGTTATAAATAAATCCTTGGGCGGTTCCTTCAAAGTTAGGGAATTGGAGTACCATTCCTGGACAATCCCAATCTACTCCTCTAATCTTCTGAATTTCTCCGAGCACTCCTTGACGCTTAAGCTGGAAGAGGCGATCGCCTTCACAAGCCATCTCTAACCTGCGCTCATTCATCACATCGCTTACCGAAAGTGAACTCAAGGAAGCAACGTTTGCTCGTGTTCTTAGGTCGTTGATGTAACCCAATCCAGTGCCATCAGCATCGCCGTTCAAACGAACGTTACATTCTGCATAGATCAAATACATCTCTGTCAAGTGAATGAGTGGTACATCGATAAAGCTTGCGTCAAACTTGCTGATCATGTACAACTCGTCAGCTGAACCTGCATTGCGGATATCGTACCACGTTTGACCGCGAAGGTCATTCGTATCGCTTGTTGCTGCAACATATAGATCCGCAGATGCTTTGAGTGCGGGGTTGGCATTTGGGTCGTCGGAACGGTAGTTCCAAACATACCCTGAACCGCGCTCATCCACCAAGGTATCACCGCCAACAACTTCATTTGTGCTCACCAAAGTGAAGATGAATTCTGCCGGCAAACTTGTGTTTGGATGGTCGTTGAATCGCTTCGTTAAATCTTGCTCCAAGCTGTAAGCGCCAGAACCAATTACCTCAGCAGCTTTCGCTTTGGCATTGGCGAAATCGCCCATTTCCAAATACACCTTAGCCAAGAGGCCTTTCGCTGCCATTTGGTCGGCAAAGATGCCGTTATCCGCAGGCAAGTCCATCTCCGCGTCCAATAGATCTGAAACGATGGCTGCGTAAACGTCGGCAACCGTAGCGCGCATTTGCGGCGTCTGATCTGCGCTCAACTTTAATGGAATACCGAGATGAGTGTTGTCTGAGGTGTAGCCGTAAGGCAAAGCCCAGATACGAACCACGTGGTAATGACATAGGGCACGAATGAATTTTGCTTCAGCAGAAATTCTTTCAATGCTTTCTGCCGTTGCGCCTTCTAGGTCAGCAACCTCTTCCAACAAGGTGTTGGCGCGGTAGATCGCGATGTATGCATCACGGTATTCACCGCCAAATGAACCGTTAAAGAACGAAGACGTCCAACGGTAAATTTGTGCATACTCCCCATTCAAACCTAGCGGGTCTGCAAGGTTGTCCGACATGACCTCAGGGATGTTTTGGAAACGGCCGTTGAAGGCGTTTGCCGCAACATCATACACACTAACCAACAGCTGCTCCGCATCCTCGATAGTGATGATGGCTGAATCTGCTGGAATCTGAGACGTGGTATCTGCTTTGAAATCTAGGATACGCTCACACGATGAGTTTCCTACTACAATCGCTACAAGAGCTAAAAGTGCTACTATCTTTTTCATGATTGCTAAGGATTAAAAGTTAATGTTTACACCGATGTTGTAAGTCTTCTCTTGCGGTGGCGTGAGGTACGTAATGTTCGGTGACATGTTACGGTCGGTAGCGTTCTCGAAATCACGAGCAATCTCTGGATCCAAACCGATGAAATTAGTGAGGGTAATAAGGTTCGTACCGGTAATGTTTACGGTCATACCTTTTACGTTCTTGGTCAATTTTTCTTGCGGTACACGGTAGCTCAACTTCACGTTACGTAGACGAGCGTAGGTTCCGTCGTGCAACCAAAGGTTGGTGTTGATCCACTCCGTGTTTGAACCGTAGGTACGGTAGTCGCGGCTGAGACGCGGATAAGTTGCAATATCACCCGGCTGCTGCCAGCGGTCGAACAAATCTGTACGCATGTTCCAATCGGTCACCACACCCATCTGACGCTTCGAAGAGCTGTCGTAGATATCACCTCCGATGGTGAACACCCACATGAAGCCAAACTCCCAGTTCTTGTAGTTGAACGTGTTGGTCAAACCACCAATAGCGTCAGGCATTACATTACCAACAGCCACACGATCCTGTAGGTCCCAAGTGTAGGTCTCATTACCTTCCTTATCGAGGTAAACCGGTAGACCGTTCGCCGGATCTACGTGAGAGAATTGAACGAGGTAGTTGGTACCAATTGGCATACCCACAACGACACGAGTATCGTTCGTACCACCACTTACTGCATCTGGCGAATACTCACCGATAGAGGTAATCTGGTTGTAGTTACGTGCAATGTTGAAGTCTGTGGTCCACGTGAAGTTATCTGTAACGATGTTTCTAGATTTGATCGCAAATTCAACACCTGTATTGTATACACTGCCTACGTTATCCCACCAAGAACCGAATCCTGTAGAACCTTGAAGCGTCACGTTCAAGAGCATGTCGTTCGTTTGCTTGCGGTACCAGGCCAATTCACCTGAAATGCGGTCGTTGAATAATCCGTATTCAAGACCTACATCATAGGTAGTAGACGTCTCCCAACGCAAATCCGCATTTTCGCGAATCACAGGGTAACGGTAGGTCTGACCGCCGTAACCGTTGTTGGCTACGTTATAGTAACCGAACCACTGGTACGATGGAATAGCTGAGTTACCGTTCTTACCTACCGATGTTTTCAACTTCAAGAAGTTCACTGCAGGTAGATTGGCCATGAAGTCTTCGTCAGAAAGAACCCATGCCACAGAAGCTGCAGGGAAGTTTCCGTACTTGTTGTTCGGACCAAACTTCGAAGAACCGTCACGACGTATCAACGCCTCTGCGTAGTATTTGCCTTTGAAGTTGTAATTCAAACGAGTAAAGGCAGAAGCAAAAGCATATTCTTCAATATAGCTCAAAGGATCGTTTACCCACTGACCTGTCTCGCGGATCTGACCAACAGCCTCGCTGTCGTAGTAGCCATCCCAACGCTTAATTCTATTATATTGGTACTCCGATCCGATCAACCAGTTGATGTGGTGGTCTTCACCTAAATCTTTGATGTAGTTTGCTGTAGCGTTACCTGAAGTGTTGTACACGCTGTACGGGTACATGTTTGCACGACCCAATAAGTTGCCGTCTGCATCCTTATAGGTTGGATCGTAACCCGGCTTCTCCCAAATATGATCTTCGAAGTGCATGTAATCGAACGCACCTTGACCGCGAAAGGTCCAGTTATCGTTCAATTTGTAGTTCATAGTAATGTTATTGATCGAACGATCCTCGATAGCCGTCCAATCCTTCATGTCGCGCTGCGCTACCGGGTTGAGGCTAATACCGCCTTTCAACCAGTAATCACCAGCTGAAGCAACGAGGTTGCCGTCGTCGTCGTACTCGTCTTCTGCGTAGTAAATAGGATAAATAGGAAGTGCACGAGACATTGCCTCACCAAAACCACCTGACCAGGCGGCATCGATACGGTTGTTCACCCCACGAGAAACAGATGTGCTCAATCCTAATTTGAATCGTTTCGTAATGTCGAAATCTGCATTGATACGTCCCGATAGACGCTCGTAAGAGTTACCCGCCAAATAGCTGTGGTTGTCGTTGTACGAAAGACCGGCGTAGAAGTTTCCCCCATTGAAGCCGCGCGAAGCAGAGAAGTCATACCCGTGCTTAATCCCTTGGCGGATGGTCTCTTGTACCCAATCTGTTCCTTCAGCAGCTTGAGCTTCTGCCCAGCTCATGCGATTACCTGGTAGTTCAGGCACACCAACGTTTCCGTCGTTTACCCAAGCCTCTTCGTACATCTGAAGGTACTCGTCCTTGTTCATCATGTTTGGCAATGCCGTTGGGTTCGAGAAACCAACGCGAGATGAGAAGTTATACGCCAACTTCTTGCTCTTCCCTCTTTTAGTGGTAATCAATACAACCCCGTTAGAACCACGAGAACCGTAGATACCTGTTGCAGCAGCATCCTTCAATATCTCTACAGATTCGATATCGTTCGGGTTAATCGTTGCAAGTGGGTTGGTGTTAAAACCACCACGGTTACCGTTCAAGAAATAATCCTGAGTAATTGGAATACCATCTACTACGTATAGTGGATCACCACCTGCTGAAATAGAGGCCACACCACGTACACGAACCATAGAACCTGAACCGGCAATACCTGAACCAGTAATTACCTGAACCCCCGCGGCCTTACCTTGAATGGCATTTTCAAAAGAAGGTGTTGGAATGTCGGTAAGCTCTTTGGTCTTCAGCGACACTACAGATCCGGTGAGATCGCGCTTACGAGCCACACCGTAACCTACAACGACAACCTCGTCGAGCTGGTTGCTTGCAGGCTTCATAGTTACATTGATGATTTGCTTGCCTTTAATTTCTACTTCCTTCACCACCGGTTCGTAACCAATGAATGAATAAGTAATGGCATACTTCCCTGGCTTTAATGAAAGGGAATATTGACCGTTGAAATTGGTAGAGGTCGCTCCACCTTTATCAACTGAGATGGCTACCGACGGCAAAGGTTCATTGAACTCATCTACCACCGTACCCGAAACAGACTGGGCATGAACTGCGCCGCCTATTAAGAGTGAAAGAGCCACGAGAAAACGTGAGAATCGCTTCATGTTTTGGTGTTAAGTGTTGTATTCTTCAAATGTAAAGAATACACTTATTGATTCGAAGCGTGTAAAAAGGCGGTATTAACTGAATCGGCCCATTTTTTAACCGAACGAGGTGCTTTTTGCGTTAAGCGAGGCTATCTTCTGATTTAACGCGGTACAATCGGGCCGGCTTGTGAAGCACCCCTTTTTGTTTTTCTTCCGTGGCTTCAATCATCTTTTCACGGACGATCTTTTTCCGGAAATTCCGCTTGTCCAATTCTTCCTGCGTAATGGCTTCGTGCAACTGCTGCAACTGGTTCAATGTGAACTTCGGCGGAAGCAGCTCGTAAGCCGTCTTGTTCAGTTCAAAATGACTCTGAAGCCTGGTCAAGGCGACATTAACTATACAATTGTGATCAAAGGCCAATTCAGGAATTTCTCGAATATCGACCCATAATGCCTCGCCCGCAAAGCTCGACGGATTTGGGACAAAATCGGCCATTTTCACCAAGGCGTAATAGGCCACAGTGATTACCCTTTCTTTTGGATTAGAGCGGTACAATTCCAACCACTTTCTATCCTTTTCAGCATTGACGCGAAGCGGATCGCCAAAGGTGTGGAATTGTTGTAGGTGAACATTCTTGAGACTTGCCAGCTCCCACAATACGCGGTCGGCGCTTTCGTCAAGCCCTTCTCCACGGTGAATCAAATCCCCCGGAAGACGCTTTCTAAGTATGCCCTGGCCGATGTCTTTTTCCTCTATCAACAAAACATTGAGTCGCTCTCCATCGAACCCAAATATTACGCAGTCAACGCTAATATTCGGATTAATATCCTTCAATTCACTCATGGTCGGTTTAAATATGTTGTTTAATTTGGGGTTCTTGAAGATAAGCAGTAATTATTTAATAAGTGTATTATTTACACTTAGTTACTATCTTTGCGACTATGTCTGAAGAGATTAACAATATCGTAGTTCTTACCTCAGGTGGCGATGCCCCTGGGATGAACGCTGCTATTCGTGCCGTGACAAGAACCGCTTTATACCACGGTAAAAAAGTATTTGGTGCTTTCCGTGGGTACGAAGGAATGATCGAAGATGATATCGTAGAATTGACCACAGATAGTGTGAAGCACATCCTTGCACTCGGAGGTACATTCTTGAAAAGTGCGCGCAGCCAAGAATTTAGAACGCCAGAGGGGCGCGCAAAGGCTGCATCGAACCTAAAGAAGAGAAATATTGACGCATTAGTAGTGATCGGTGGTGACGGTTCTTTTACAGGAGCTTTAAAAATTGCCGAAGAGCATAACATTCGCGTCATCGGTGTACCGGGAACAATCGATAACGATTTGTACGGGACCGATTTTACCATCGGATACGACACCGCTACCAATACAGTGATTGAAAGTGTCGATAAAATCCGCGATACCGCATCGTCGCACAACCGCCTGTTCTTTGTTGAGGTAATGGGAAGAGATACTGGATACATAGCTGCCTCAACGGGTATGGCTACAGGTGCCTTGAGCATCATCCTTCCTGAAAAGAAGAGTACGTACAATGATCTGTTTGAGGACTTGCGCCAGGCTCAAGCAAAGCGTAAAACCTCAAATATCGTTATGGTCGCAGAAGGGAACCACCTTGGCGACATCTTCGAGATTGCCCAAGCAGTGAAAAAAGAATTCCCAAGCATTGATGTGAAGGTGACCAACCTTGGACACACGCAACGCGGAGGATCTCCATCAACCAACGACCGTGTTTTAGCTTCAGTATTAGGCTTCTATGCTGTAAAAGGGTTAATGGATGGGCAGGCCAAAGTCATGACGGGAATGATCAATCAAAAAGTAGTTTATACGCCTCTATCAGAAGCAATTTCTAAGACCACAGATTTAGACGAAGAAATGCTAACAATCGCTAGAATTCTAGCAACCTAACAACACACCAGATTATGAGTAAAATTGCAATCAATGGCTTCGGCCGCATCGGTCGTTTGACATTCAGAAACTTGATCGAAAATGACAACGTAGAGATAGTAGCAATCAATGATTTGACAGCTACTGATATGCTTGCGCACCTCTTGAAGTACGACAGTGCGCACGGTCGTTTCAACGGTACAGTTGAGCACACTGATAACAGCTTGATCGTAAACGGTAAAGAGATTACTGTATACGCTCAGCGCGATCCAGAAACTTTGCCTTGGGCAGAGCTAGGTATCGACGTAGTTATTGAATCTACAGGTTTCTTCCGCGATGCAGAAGGCATGGGCAAGCACATCAAAGCAGGTGCTAAAAAAGTAGCGCTTAGTGCTCCAGCTTCAGGCGACATCAAGACTATCGTTTTGGGTGTAAACGACGGCGAATTGACTGCTGACGATACTATGGTAAGTAACGCTTCTTGTACAACAAACTGTTTGTCTCCAATGGCGAAAGTATTGGACGAGAAGTTCGGAATCGAAAGCGGATTCATGTGTACCATCCACGCATACACTTCTGACCAGCGTATCCAAGATGCGCCACACTCTGACAAGCGTCGTGCTCGTGCAGCAGCGGTAAACATGATTCCTACTTCAACAGGTGCAGCGAAAGCGGTTGCTTTGGTTTTGCCACAATTGAAAGGAAAATTAGACGGTTACGCGATGCGTGTTCCTACCATCACTGGTTCTGCTACAGATTTGACTGTTCAGTTGAAGAAAGAAGTGACTGCTGAGGAAATCAATGCTGCAATGAAAGAAGCTGCAGAAGGTCCATTGAAAGGAATTCTTATGTACACTGAAGATCCAATCGTAAGCTCTGATATCGTTGGCGATAAGCACAGCTGTATCTTCGATGCTGGCGTTACTTCAGCAAAAGGAAACTTGGTTAAAGTACTTGGTTGGTACGACAACGAAGCAGGGTACTCTGCACGTCTGGCAAACCTAGTTGAGCGTCTAGCCTAATACTATTTGATGTCCCCGCGGCTGGGCCGCGGGGGCTTACTACAATTCGCTATGATATTAATTGCAGAAAGTGGTTCTACGAAATGCGACTGGGTAGTTCTAAACTCAGACGGCACTGAACACAAACGCTTCTCTACAATGGGGTTCAATCCTTATTTTCATTCAGCTTCTTTTATTCACGAGGAGTTGATTGAGAACGAGGTGGTTAAGGCCGTCCATACCCAAGTAGAATTCGTTTATTTCTATGGGGCGGGTGCATCTTCAGAAAGCTTGAAGGACATCGTTAAAGACGGTTTACAACAAGTACTTCCAAATGCACACGTAAATGTCGATCACGACCTAGTCGCAAGTGCCTACTCGACCTACACGGGCGAACCTGCAATCACTTGTATCATCGGCACAGGATCGAACAGCTGTTTCTTTGACGGGGCAGATGTAAGCGAAGAAGTGCCTGCCTTGGCATACATTCTTGGCGATGAAGGTTCAGCGAGCTTCATAGGTAAGCGTTTGGTGTCCGATTTCTTGTACAAAAAGCTCCCTACGGAGATGGCTGAGGATTTCTTCAACACGTACCAATTGGACAAAGACGAAATCATCACCAGCGTGTACAACAAACCTAATGCGAACGTGTACCTCGCGTCTTTCAGTCGCTTTGCTGGAAAGCACATGGATAACCCATATGTAAAGCAAATCGTACGTGAAGGGTTTGCAAAATTCGCAGATATCCACATCGCGTGTTTCGACAACTACAAAGAAGTCCCTGTGCACTTTGTAG
>CBFHHP010000011.1:10562-42164 GCA_965655745.1 uncultured Schleiferiaceae bacterium | reverse complement strand
CCGAAGAAGCGGTCCATCCCTGTGAGATCTGCATAGAACTCGTCGACAGACGTTTTCTCATAAACAGGAACCTGTTCCTTAATCACATCTGTAACCAGGTTTGAATACTTGGAATAATTGGCAGAATTTCCTCGAATGATAATGGCTTCAGGGCAAAGTTCACGAGCCATACGAACAGGCATGGCAGAATGAACACCAAACTTGCGAGTCTCGTAACTACATGCCGCCACTACGCCTCTATCTCCTGTTCCACCAATAATAATGGGACGGTTGTTTAGCCTTGAGTCCATCAACCTTTCTACAGAAACGAAGAAAGTATCGAGGTCCATATGTAGGATTGAGCGTTCCATTTGGGCTGGGTTTGGACAGTCCTCAGGCAAGTCGAGCGGCCCAAGAGCCGCTCAATTTGAAGGAGAAAATCCAATAAAATGAGGATTTAATTAGTTGTCTTTCAGTTGATTCATTTCCTTTTTCAAATCTGCCATCATGTGCATGAGTTGCGACATGTCTTGGTTATTGCCCGCAGACGGCAATTCGAAACTGGTATATCCTACAGCGCGCCAAACTTCAACAAGACGATCTACAGGAACGGTATAGGGTGCAAACTGAGGGTTGTCGGACTTTAACATGAGTTCGCCGATGTGCAAGTTGTTGATGACGCGCTTGTACACTACACCTTCATCTTTAGTAATGAGTACGTAACATTCGTCATTGCGAATGGACTTCCAATCCTGTATATATTCTGTAATAACATAAGAACCCGGTTTGATAGGCAACATACTCTCACCGCGAATTTGGAAAACGCGATACGTACGATCCTGTGGTAATTCTGGAAATGGCATAGAGAAACGAGGAAGTGCGCCTATGTAATCGGCATCGCCATAACCTGATAGGTAACCTGCTGAAGCTTTAACTGGTACAAGTGTTCCCAGCTCCTTTTCCTCCGTACCATCAACAATAACAGGGAGGATACGAAGTTGTGCACCACTTACATCTGCCTTAGGAATAGAACCAGAACCACTGAGGTCTTTGTTTACGAAATCATCCAAACGCACCTGGAAATACGCAGCTAAATGCTGTAATGTGTGGAGTCGAGGCTCTGCCCTTCCCTCCTCATACGCCCCAATCATGGCACGTTTCACACCTATCTTAGTAGCCAACTGCTCTTGCGTAAGCGCTTCCTTCTTGCGAAGAAATTTGAGATTGTTCTTTACGTAATTCATAAGACCTATCTTTAATCGGTAGTTTTACAATGCTAATTTAATTAGATTTCTAATATTTTCATCATTATATAGCTTCTTTTTTCTGTAGATGGATTTAAAAACCGCTTTAAACGAAATCACCATTGACAAAGAACACGTGTATCAGGAATGGATACAGTGGGCTACCCAGCACTCTGACAAACTCGAAGAGGTCTTGGAATATGCCTTTAACGGCAATAAAAAAGAGCGACTAAGAGGAAGTTGGATCCTTCATCATGTCAGTGACAAACGACCAGAGGTGTTCTACATCAAGGAAAAAACGATGATTGAACAACTTGAAAAAACACAAACAGATGCAGAAGTGCGATTCATCCTGCGGTATTACTCTAAATATAGATTGCCCCGACACGAAGAACGCGAAGGGCTACTCGCAGACTATTGCTTCAAAGTATTGATGACACCTAGCGATGCTGTGGCACCGAGAGTCTACAGCATGAGTATTCTTCACAAATTGGTCTTAAGGTATCCGGAATTGGCCCATGAACTTCAGGAAAGTATACAATGGGCACTAGAGACAGGCAGCGCCGGGATGAAAAGTCGTGGAAAGAAAATCTTACAAGACCTTTCCAAAAAAGGCCTAATCTAAGGGATAGCCAGCCATAGCATTACCGGCTAAAAAACCACCGGTCCACGCTGCTTGAAAGTTAAATCCACCTGTGATTCCATCGATATCTAGAATCTCCCCAGCAAAAAACAAATTAGGTACAACTCGAGAAGAGAAGGTTTTGAAATTCACGTCTTTAAGATCGACGCCTCCCGCAGTGACGAATTCTTCTTTGAAGGTACTTTTGCCAGTGACTTGATAAACAGCACTGCATAATTCACCTGCCAAAGCCTTGATCTGCTTGCTTGAAATATCTCCCCATGTGGCAGTATTTGGAATACCTGCGGCAGTAACCATAGATTTCCATAGTCGCAATGGTACCTCGTAGTGGGTGTGGTTGCCTATTCGCTTTTTACCACTCTCCTTCTTCTCTCGAAGAAAGTCAGATACCACTACATCCTCATCGCGACCAATCCAATTCACCAGAATAGGGAAACGGTAAAATCTATCGTTTAATTCGCGTGCACCCCAAGCACTCAAACGCAATACCGCTGGACCACTCAATCCCCAGTGTGTGATTAACAGGGGACCTGAGGCTTCTAAATCAGAACTTGCAACCTGAACCGTAGCATGAGGTAGACTAATTCCACTGAGTCCTTTGATTCGTGAATCTTTGATGTTAAACGTGAATAAAGAAGGTACAGGAGGTACAATTTTATGACCGGCCTTCTTCAATTGGTCCCAAATGCCTTTTGAAGAACCCGGGGCAACCATGAGTTTATCTGCGACTAATGATTCACCAGAAGTTGTTAGAATTTGCCAGGTACCGTCTTCAGCCTGAGTAAATGCCTTGACTCCAGAGGAAGTACGCACCTGTACACCGGCAGCTTCGGCCATTTCTATTAGACAATCGGCTATGGTTGATGAAGAATCGGTCACAGGGAAAACGCGGTTATCCGCTTCAATCTTAAGCTCTACACCGCGATCGGCAAACCACTCCATGGTATCGCCTGGCTGAAACTTATGAAAAGGGCCTAAAAGTTCTTTAGCTCCTCGAGGATAGTAGGTGGCCAATTCTTTTGGATCGAAACAAGCGTGTGTAACATTACAACGACCACCACCGCTGATAAGCACCTTACCAAGAACATCTTTGCCTTTTTCTAGTAGCAGCACATTTAGTTCAGGGTTCGCCTCAGCGCAAGATATGGCTGCAAAGAAACCTGCAGCACCTCCTCCTATAACGACGACGTTATTCATGAGACAAAAGTACGTAATAGGCGGATGTTTGGTGTGTTTAAATAGAATTGGTTTGTTTAAAATTAAACAGAGTGATAGTTTTGCCACAAATTTGAATGCACATGAATTTACGAGAGGCCTTAGAAGAAGCATTGAGGAAGCGACCGTTTTTGGAAGAAGCACTCCAGGAAGAACTTATTAATCTAAGTTCCCTTGCCCGTATATTGCAGACCGAAATAGCCGCTAGCACTGGTAAAGAAGTAAAAGAGAGTGCACTTGTCATGGCCATTCGTCGACGTGAGCCACGTCTACAGCTCAAGATGCAACACAAGCTTCAGCAGTTCATCGCATCGCTCGGTGATATCATTGTACGTTCAAACCTGGTAACCTACACCTACGTTAAAACCAATACCCTTCCAGCAAAACAAGCGGCATTTCTTGAATCTATTGCTGAAGACAATGATGGATTTCACAGCTTCACAGGCGGTATGGAGGAGACTACCATTATTGTAAGTGAGAAGTACCGATTGTATTTGGAACAAGCCATGCAAGGCGAAACTTTATTGAGTACAGAAACTGAACTCAGTTCAATCACGCTCCGCTTGCCATCGAGTAGTTCAGAGGTCATAGGTCTCTATTACTTCTTCTTCAAACATATTGCCTCCGCCGGGGTGCCAATAAAGGAAATCATATCAACTACAAACGAGGCTACATTCATTGTACACAGTGCTGACGTGAATTCGGCCTTTACGACCATAAATACTATAAAACGTCCTGTTTAAAACCTTTTGTTTTCCACATTATTAGGGGCTTAGCGTAATCCGGGCCAATTTATCTGGACTAATACTTAAATCCTTAATACCAATGGAAAATCAAGTTCAATTGATCGGACATCTTGGAATGAATCCAGATTCCAAGGAAATCAACAAGAGTGTTAAAACGACATTCACACTAGCGACCAATACGGTGTATCGCGATAGTGATGGCAACAAGAAAACCATGACTGATTGGCACAATATTATCGCTTGGGGCGGGTTAGCACAGACGATGGAACAATACCTTAAGAAAGGCGATAAAGTCGGCATATCGGGCCGATTAGTAACTCGTTCGTACGAAAATGCTGAAGGTGTAAAGAAATACTTTACTGAGGTTGTCGCAAAAGACATGTTGATGTTGGGCGGTAAAAAGCCTGAATAGCTCTAGCATTAGGCCTCTCTAACCGAGGGGCCTATTCTTCCAATTGACCGCTTACTATAATTCCGTCTTCGAAAACCACGGTACCAAAATCACCGGTAATCGGACGTTCCACACTGAGCGCTTCAGTTAGTCCTATTTGAGAACCGTCTATTTCATATAGCCTTGGACGTGCAGCTAAATCTCCTAAGTCGTCTACGGTATATATCACTGCTTTGTTGTGACCGTTCATGGCTAAAACGCGCTTAACAGCTACATCCACCCGCATGTGTGCATACAATACATCGGTAAATACCCACTCTAGTTGGCCCTTTTCGTTTAACGGTAGCTCATCGTAAGCGGTTATTGGATCTTCTGAAGCGGCCAATGAGTGAAGAATCAGCTGAACACCAAATTCACGTGCTCTGGTTCTATCCAAATCACCCTTGGCAACACCACTTTCGATGAGAATATTTGGAATACCCTGTGACATCAGGTAATCGCCTACTGCCGTTGGATAAAATTCATCTGTGTAGCGACCAACTCCAATCAAATCTTGGTTCATAGCGTCAAGGGCGTTACCCAACCTATTCATAATTCGACGACGAAGTGGCGTTATCTCGCGAGTACTTTCACTTGAAGGAACCAGCAGTGAGGTGAAGGCACTGTGCCCATTCACATGGAAAATAGTCCGCTGATCGTGAAGATTAAAGCACAATTCTGGTTCAATCATTCGTAACCAACCGATAAGCTTGGCGCTTTCTATAGTTTGGAAAGACCTAAAATCCCTGTTTAAATCAACACCCATCCCATTTCGACGTGTATACCTAACATAGGCATCTGGGTTGATCACTGGAATGATATGAAGTTTGAAGCCTGCTGCATTAATTTGTTTCGATTGAAACATTTCAATTAGCTGTAAAATGATGTGAATGCCCGTGGTTTCATTCCCATGCATACCTGCCCAAATACAGATATCACGAGTACCGTCGCCCAAAACGGCACTAACAATGGGTCTTTCTTCAGAAGAATAGCCAATGATATCCCAATTATAAAGGCCGATAAGCTCGTTATAAGGCAGGTACTGGTTGTTTTTATAAGTGTATCCCATCATTTCTTTCCGTACGTTCAAATTTAGGGTCTTTATTTAAGATTCATTGTCGAAATTGGTACAACTAATGCCAATTACAAATGAAACCACACTACCTTCTGTTTTTGTTTCTTTTGAATCAATCATGTGATACAAATGAAACATCCATAACTATAGCTTTTGGAAGCTGTAATGATCCAGAGCATAATCTAACTGTCTTGCCGCACCTTTCGAAGGCCTTGGACAGTGCTGATTATATGATATGGCTTGGCGATAACGTCTACCTAAAGAACGACGAATGGCAATATCGAGATAGTATTGAGGCTAAATACCGTGACGTATTTGAACGCGCACAATTCCAGGAAATACTGGCTAAAACGGAACATTTAGCGATTTGGGACGATCATGACGCAGGACCTAACGACTGTAGTAGCTTGAGCGAGGGATTAGACCTCACGATGGATTATTTCAAATACTTCTGGCAGCCCTCCTACTCTATGCCTAATCCTAAGAGTTATTACGGTTCCAAAACGAGCCATGATGGTCTTGTGGAATTCTTCTTTCTAGACAACAGAACCTTTAAGATCCCTGTAGATTCTACAGGAGCAACTCTTTATGGCGATGAGCAATTGGCATGGTTAGAGGCTGCTTACGCAAGTTCTAGCGCGGCAATCAAGGTCATTCTTATGGGTGGCCAGCTCTTGAATTCAGCGCAGACCTTTGAAAATGTGAGTATTTATCCCGAGGAGCGGCAACGTTTAATTGACTTATTATCAAATAGTTCAGGAATTCCAGTGGTCCTTACTGGCGATAGGCATCACGGTGAGATAAGTAAGTTGATTACAGCTAATGGCAAAGCGATTTACGATGCAACCGCATCACCACTAACGGCAAAGAGCTTCCCACACCACGAAGAGAACAACATCTATCGGACTCATGTCAATACAACTGAAACAAATCACTTTGGATTGATGCGTGTGAATTTTAAAAACAACCTTCCTAAGACTATCGATATTCAATTGATAGGCGAGCAAAATGAAGTCCTTTTTTCATTACGTGAAACGCTATAAATAGCAATTTTATATATCTGTATTTCAGTGTATTAATGTCGTGTTATTAAAGTTGTAGTTTTTATTTATGGTTTTACGTAAGATGAAAAGGTGTTGACTTGTTAGTTTCTTCTTTTTGACTTTGCTCTAGTTCTGTTTCATTTGAATTAATTTAGTTTTCATGCAAGAAATAGTTGATCGCATAGATAGTTGGATGAAAGAAAAGGGACTTTCTGCTCCTGAGCTCGCCAAAGAGCTCGGAATGAATAGATCTACCGTTGTTCATATTCTTGGCGGTCGAAATAAGCCGTCACTACAGTTCGTCATTAACCTCGCTGCATTTGATTCTGAATTGGACCTGCGCTTTTTACTAATGGGCACATCGTCACCTACCCCAATCCCTAATAACCCCAATACTACCCAGGAGCCTAAGGTTAAAGTGATAGAGAAAATCAAGACCGTTTCTAAGGGAAAGAATACTATGATCGTTCTCAATGCAGATGGAACGTATAAATCTTTCGTAGAGCAATAAAGGCGTAGTATATTTGTAAGGTAAACGATAGCACAATGAAATCAAAAGCAACTGTATTTGCCGTCCTCATTTTGGTAGCCGCCTTAAGCCGATTATTACCTCATTATCCGAACTTTACGGCTATGGGAGCGCTCGCTTTTTACACTGCATTTTCGGGTAAAAACGTTTGGCAATCATTAGCCATAATGGCCGGCACAATGATGCTTACTGATTTAGTGCTCAATAACCTAGTCTACCCTTCTGGTGAGATTGTCTTTATGTACGCTGGTAGTTTATTTACCTACGTTGGCTTTGCAGCATATTCATTAATGGGTTACTTGAGTAAATCACGTAAAAGTGCTGCATTAGGTCTAATTGCGGGAAGCATCATTTTCTTTGCTGTTTCAAACTTTGGGGTATGGTTCAGTGCCTTCAGCCCTTATCCAAAAACAGGAACGGGACTACTAGCAGCGTATACTGCAGCGATCCCGTTTTATGCACCTGAGCTTCTTTCTAGCTTCTTGTTCTCTGCAATTGCAGGTTACGCAGAATCTAGAGTAAAGGCAACAGCCAACGCTTAATTTACCAAGGCTTGGCGTGGAATAATTCCTGCGTCAATACTATCTAGCAGCATACCGTTCAAATCATATTGGTAAACCTTACCAGCGCTTGCATAGTCCTTTGCATCATGCAGATAAAGGACGTTTGCCAGTAAATCTAAGTTGTACCCTCCTGTTTTCGTAATAGCATTTGAAGGCCACGCAGTAGGAGCCAACGACGTCTTGACTACAGCACCCGAATATGAGGCGTTTAAGAAATACAGGTTTGTTCCATCGGTTTTTAATGCAATTGCGTGAACGGCATTCGTTGGTGCAGCGATTACTTCTACAGCAGAGCCGTTCTCAATCTTCCATAAACTTGCCGGTGTAGATGCGGAACCCGGCCAATCTTCATAGCCCGCGCACAATACATACACTGCAGAACCAATTTGTACAAACGAATTCGGCTTGTCTCCTACTCTAAGGGTGTCTACGCTACTTGAATTAAGATCTACGACAGCCACCCGGTCATCATTACCGAAACCACCATTGAGACCAACATAAACCAAATCACCATCGGCATGCACTTGTTCACTTACTCCGAAAACGTTAATGCTATCTGTGAGCTGACCTGTGTATTTATCAAGGACCTTGATGTAATCCGACGACCAAGTGGTGACAACAAGTTTGTTTCCAGATTCCGCTACATACCTAGGACCTGCTACTAAAGTCGACCAATGCTCGAGCATGGTTTTTCTGCTAATTCCACGTACTACTCCCGCATTATTTATTGAAACAACGAGCAAAGAATCGGCGTGTATCATATGCTGACCTATATTTCCTAAGGCAAAGCCGTTTTCCGTACTAAAAGCAGATTGAACTACAGTATCAGAGTTTCCACCTAGAGCATCGATTGTTGCTGTACCACCAGTGAACGCACCTTCATTCAAAATCAACAATGCATCCTCATATACCGTGGGTTGAGCGGGGAATGGCGTCTTTGTGCACGCTGTAGCTGTTATTACAGCAATTAAAAAGATTCCTTTTTTCATGATTTAGAATTTAGTTGAAGGGTCAAAGAATAGTACCTACCTGGTAATGGATAGTTAAGAAAGAAGTTGCGTTCAGCTCCCGTTATATTATGCACGGTTAAGAGCAGACGTAGCTTTTTGAGAATTTTTGTTGTCACACTCAGATCCATCCACAACTCGCTCGGAATGGTCCCTAATGGACTATTGTCCCTAAGCGTTTGTCTTTGGCCCATGTAATGGGTACGTAATTGTGTGTTGAATACACCTGCGTCATAGACAATGGTATAAACCGCATTAAAATCGGGCCTATACAATAGTGATGTGCCTTCATTTCCGGCAATTATTGCTTCAAGTACACGGCTGTATTGATGGGTCAATGAAAGTTCATTAAACCAATCACCATACTTATAACTCCCTATAACTGTACTAGTCGAAGTATATGCTTGCTCTATATTTTCAGGACTCCAAAATCCATTTGGACCCGGCGTCCATTGAATAAGGTTCGTGAAGTAAAGCTGATCCGTACTCAAGAACAAGGACAAATCTTCCCACTTCTTGGCTAAGCTATATTTGGCGCCGTAAGAGCGTTCCGCTGACAAATCGGGATTTCCGCCAGGGTTCCAATACAATTCATTGATGGTTGGCAGCCTGTAGAACGTACCCGCCGTTAAATGATGATTTCCTGAACGACTTTTCCTGGTCCAATTCACTTGTGCCCCACCAAAGCCTGATTCGTTCCAAAACGATGCCTTTCCGAGAACAGAGACATGTTCTCCAAAGCGTTGAAGATGACTAGCATTGATCTGTACTAAAGACGCATTTCGTGAAGTACCAGCACCACGTAAATAACTCCCAACTAACGTGGAAGTATAGCTTTTGCAGTCTTTAGCTAGTCGTAGGGTCAATTGATCATAAGTATTGGTATCCCTAAGATTTATAAAGGATGCTGTATCGGTATACGCTTGCCATTCTTTGCCGTAAAAGAGTGTGGCTTTCACATCTCTTTTCTGCGCAGCAAATAAACCCCGCACAGAACGGTCCTCGAGATGATTCAGGTTTCCTGAAGTAAGCACTGAACCCCGGCTATTCTTCGTTCCTTCCGTGTACCACATGTTCGTATTCCAACGAACCCTTCCTACTTTACCCTGATAGCGCTGCAGGACTGTTAAGGTTGAATATTCCATACCGCGCATAATGAAATCATTACTTCCTAGCCTGTAGGGATACGCATTATCACTTTGCTCGGTCTTGATGAATGAACGGTAACGAACACCTGCGAATTCTCCACCATTTTGAACAAGGAAGGACCTCAAGCCAATGCTGCTCCCTCCGAATGCCGTAGTAAAGAAAGATTTGCCTGAAGCATTCCAACTTAAATCGAGACCACCTATCATTCCACTCTCGCTTCCAAGCGCAGCGTTAGCACCAGAGGATATGCCATTTTCCGGTAGCAATACTGAAGGTACCAAGCTAAGGTCAATCACCCCGGAAGCCATACTGCTGATATCTATGCCTTCCCATACCACTCTACTCTGGGCGCTGTTAGCTCCCCCTAAATTCAAGGTAGCAATACTCCCCGGCGCATACTGACGAATTTGAAAACGTGAATCCTTTTGTAAATAAGTAGCTATATCTAGTAGACCTAATTGGGTAGAGTCTACGACTGTCCTGTTTTCGTAAAAGTCAAGACCTTCCGCTAGTATAGTAGCCGTACTGAGCGTATCCGAAGATTGCGCACTAAGAATATGTATGCCCAAACATAATGTGGACAGTAACCAATTTTTCATACCATCAGAATTGCTTGACCCAGAGCAATAGTTTCTAATTTTAATTACAGGTCAAGTATTCTGGCTCCCCACTCCCACTTAACTCCTTCCCGCTATTGCAGTGGATTTGTTAAGCTTTCACTGTGGGTTACAGCTGCTGGCACAGCCCCGAACTTCAATCGGGTTCCTTTTTAAAAACCACCTCCGTGGTTCAACCTACAAGTACAAAGTTACGTTAATGTCGACCACTAAAGACGTTTAGAGCACTATTATATGCACTTTCTAGTGCCAGAGGATCAAGGCCGTGTGAGACTTCGTTCATTTCCTCGATTGCGGTAAGCACTTTTTCGGTAGGCATGTTACCAATTAGTGCATCTGAGGCAAAAGGACAACCGCCAAAGCCTCTAAGGGCAGTGTCTATACGAGTGCAGCCGGCATTGATTGCTGCCTGAGTTTTGGCTGCTGCCTCGTCATAGGTGCTATGCATATGAGCGCCCCAAGGAACAGTGCTTTCCTTTTTTACTAAATCACAAAGCTCAATGACCTTTTCTGTAGTGCCTTCACCCGTTGTATCGCTAAGGGAGATGAGATCTGCACCTAGAGATTCAGCTTGAAGCAAGCGTTCAAGTACCAAATCACGATGATACTCTTCTCCGTACGGATTACCGAAAGCCATACTTAGGTAAATAACAAGCTCCACATTATGCTTATCGGCCATCTCCTTTACGCGTTTCAAGTCTTCCATGCCATCCTTGATATTCTTGCGGGAATTGCGCAATTGAAATTCCTCACTTACGCTAAATGGATAGCCCCAGGCATCGATAAAGTCAAATTCCGTAGCTCTTCTAGCCCCGCCCTCACTGGCAATAATTGATAATAATTTCGTATCGGAAGTTGCCCTGACTTCTTCCAATGCGGCAAACAAGGGTCGAGCATCAACCATTTGCGGCATGGCGCGTGGGCTAACAAAAGAACCTGCATCTATGGTGTGAAATCCACAGTTGGCTAACATCTTGATGTGATTGATTTTTTCCTGGGTTGGGATAAAATCTTGGAATCCTTGCCAAGCATCTCTTGGACACTCTACAATGGAGATATGGGTCATTCGGTCTGTAATTGGGTTCTACCCGAAGTTACAAAGAACGAAGCATTCTGCGTACCATTGCTGGACCTTCGTATAGGAAACCTGTCCAAACTTGTACCAAATCTGCACCAGCCTCGAGCTTTTCTTTGGCATCCTTACCTGTAAAGATCCCACCAACGGCAACAATGGCAATGTCCTCTGACAGTTTATTTCTGAGGTAGCGAACGACTTCAGTACTGCGCTCACGGAGAATCTTACCACTTAATCCACCTGCACCCATAGCTGCTACTTTCTCCTGTGATGCTCTCAATCCAGCACGTGAAATGGTAGTATTCGTGGCGACAATACCGCTGAGTTTTAGTTCGTTTACAATACCTACAATATCGTCTAGCTGACCGTTTGTCAAATCTGGTGCTATCTTGAGCATCAATGGTTTAGTACCAAGTTCTTCATTTTTCGCTTTAACCTCTTTCAGCAATGCTTTCAACGGCTCTTTTTCTTGAAGCTCTCTCAAGTTTGGCGTATTTGGAGAACTAACATTGACCACAAAATAATCCACTACATCGTGCAATGCCTCTAAACCTTTGATGTAATCCGAGGTTGCTACATCGTTTGGCGTTACCTTGTTCTTACCGATGTTTCCTCCAATAATGATATCGGTTTTCTTTTTTGCTAGTCGCAATGCCGCTGCATCCAGGCCGCCATTGTTAAAACCCATTCTGTTTATAACAGCTTCATCCTCTACGATTCTGAAAAGACGTGGTTTTGGATTCCCATCCTGAGGCTTTGGAGTTAGAGTACCTACCTCAATAAACCCAAATCCAAAGGCGCTGAGTTCATTGTAGAGCTTCGCATCTTTATCAAAACCTGCTGCTAACCCAACAGGATTTTTAAAATGCAATCCCATTACTTGTTTTTCCCTGCCTTTGAGCGAGCCAAAAAACAATGATGTAATAGCCTTTACACCAGGTATTTGAAACAACACTTTTAGTGTTTTAAACGTAAAGTGATGCGCCTGCTCGGCGTTCATCAAGAACAATAAAGGTCGAATGAGGCCTTTGTACATGTTAGTATCGTTTTAATCGTGCTAAGTCTCTCTTAGCGTCCTTATCCTTTAACGATTGACGCTTGTCGTAGTTCTTTTTACCCCGGGCTACAGCGATATTTAACTTCACCCACCCCTTTTCACTGATGAAAAGTTTTGTTGGAACCACAGTTATCCCTTGATCTTTGGTAGCCTTTTCAATTTTTTCAAGTTCTCGCTTTGCTAGGAGCAATTTCCGTTCTCTGATGGGATCATGATTGTAAATGTTTCCATGAGACCATTCAGCGATATTCATGTTTTTGATAAAAAGCTCTCCATCTTTGAAATAACAATAGCCTTCGGCGATAGACGCCTTGCCCAGACGAATGCTCTTAACTTCAGTGCCCTGAAGCTTCAAGCCTGCCGTGTAGGTATCTAGCCACTCGTAATCGAATTTGGCCTTTTTATTTTTGATTTCAATGGATTTCACAGCAGCAAAGGTACGCTACTCCTTGTCTTTTAACATAGGTACAAAGGCAGCATCTCCTAAAACCTTTTGAACAAAGCTGCCGTCTGACATCTTTTGAATTCTTATCATTTTTTGTGTGCCCTCACCTACTGGAATAATCATGATGCCACCTTCTTTCAATTGAGCCAGCAGTGCTTTGGGCACATAGGGTGCTCCACAAGTGACTATAATTCTATCAAATGGCGCAAAGACTGGCATCCCTTTAAAACCATCACCGAATTTCTGCTCTGCACGTAGTCCAAGGAGTTTGAGCATCTTTTTAGAGAAATCGACCAATTCTTTTTGACGTTCAACTGTGTATAGCTTAACACCTAATTCCACAAGTACTGCGGCTTGGTAGCCACATCCTGTTCCGATTTCAAGCACTTTCATTCCAGGGGTAACCTCGAGCAATTCGCTTTGCCAGGCTACCGTAGAAGGGTGACTGATGGTTTGTCCTGCAGCGATTGGGAAAGCTTTGTCTTGGTAGGCATGTTGGTGAAATCCGCTCTCGAGAAAGAGGTGACGCGGCACACGATTCATAGCATCCAATACTTTATCCGATGCATAACCCTCTGATTTTAAGTGCTCACAGAGTTGTTTTCGTTGACCTTGAAATATGGGTGTATCGCCGTGCATTGAAGTTTCAAAGTAGGTCAAGTAACACTGATTTCAGTAGAATTTAGATGGAGTTTTTAACAAATAAGGATTGGCTTTGATTCGTTAACTTTGGTCACTCCATATGAAGCGTTTATCAATCATTCTCTATTTAGGTCTCATTGCCTTAGGTTTTCAGCGTTGTGATACAGCTCCAGCACCAGAGGTCGCCTATATTACGGTAGATACCTTGTTAGTAAATGCTACCGGCACTCAGGGGACGTCTTCGTCAAAACTTAACACGCTTTGGGTAGAACAAAATGGAGCACAGATTGGTGCGTTTATCCCACCTTGTGAAATCCCTGTTTTGGCAGGAGAAAAGCAAGAAATTCGAATTATTCCGGGTATTAGTATCAACGGTAGCTACACGCAACGCAATCAATACGAAATGCTTAAGGCCAAGAATTTCACTTGGGACCTCGAACCATACAGCAAGCGCTCATTGAGTAACGTTCAAAAAACATTTACTTACAACGATAACTTCACTATCCGGATTGTAGAGGACTTCGATGGCGTTGGGTTAAGTTTTAATCGTGCGCCACAAAGCGACACTACGTTACAAATCGTGGATGATGCAGAAGGTTCTTACCAGCATCCGGGAGAAACACCGAATTCAAGCGGTAAAATCACTATGTTGCCCAAGACTCTAGCAGAATTCAGAACTCCTGAGGCTTTTGAATTGCCCAAGGCAGGTGCCAATGTTTGGCTTGAAGTCAATTACAAGACAGAAGTGCCTTTGACCTTTGGAGTTATTGCGAATGAGCTTTTACAGAGCTTGCAGGCGCCTGTAGTCACATTATTTCCGAATGATCATTGGAATAAAGTATACCTAAACCTCGTTACTGAGGTAAGCGGCTACCCCAACGCTGGTGATTACAACCTGTTTTTCGGCGCCATCAACAGTACGGACGATACTGCCACGGTGTTCATCGATAACATAAAACTACTGTATTGAATCGAGCAGAAGTACTTGAGGGACGCTTGAAAATCGTTTATGTCGTTCTAGACCTAATCGCTGGATCATTGGCTTATCTGGCCTTGCATGCCGTTCGAAAGCTTGTTGTGGAGCCTACTCGATTTGGGGTGGAATTGCCACTTGAATTTGACAATAAATTTCTGCGGGCAGCCTTGCTAACCTCCTTCTTTTACGTCCTGATTAGTGCGCTAGGAGGAACTTACAGAGACTTAACTCGGAAAAGTAGACTCAAGCAGGCTTTTAATACCCTATCAGCAACGGTGATGACTTCCACCCTGCTGTTTTTCTTAATCTTCTTGGACGACAACATTAAGTTTTACAGTCAATACTATACCACCTTAGGCACTTATACAGCGACACTACTGGTGTTTAGTGGATTATTTAGGTTCTCTTTGGCTTCGTATGTGCGTCACCAATTAGACAGTAAAAAACTCACCTTCCGGACCATACTTATCGGTGCTGGCAAAGAGGCAGGCGATTTGTTAGACTCATTTAAGCAGGAACGAACCAAAGGATATGAGTTTATAGGCTATATGACTATGAATGGTGAGCAGGTTGATCCGCGCATCGCTCCTTTACCCCACCTCGGAACCACTACCCTTTTGAAAGACGTAGCTAATGATAATCATGTTGAAGATGTGATTATTGCCCTGGCTACTGGAAATAGCGAGACCATTGCGAACATTGTGAGCGACCTTGAAGACGTCAAACTTCGCATTCACGTCCTGCCCAACCTGTTTAGCATTTTGAGTGGTCAAGTGAAAATGGAGAGCTTTGGACGCTCAATGATAGAGGTCAAGAGAGAATTGGTGCAGCCTCATGTAGCAGTCATCAAGCGCATTTTTGATATTATTTTATCGATTATTCTTTTGATCGTTTCTTCCCCTATTCTTTTGTGTGGGATTATCGGAGTAAAGCTTACTTCACCCGGTCCAATTTTCTACAGACAAAGTCGATTGGGTAAAAACGGTAAGAAGTTCAAAATCATCAAACTGCGAAGTATGGTAGTTGATGCAGAGCAACTGGGTCCGCAGCTTAGCAGTGAAGAAGATCCGAGGATTACCTCCTGGGGACGCACCATGCGTAAATATAGGATTGATGAGTTGCCTCAGTTTTTGAATGTGCTTTTTGGAGATATGGCCATTGTTGGACCCCGTCCTGAACGTAAATATTACTTTGATCAGATCGTAGCTCAAGCCCCACAATATAAGTTCTTATTGCGCGTCAAGCCTGGGATTACTTCTTGGGGTATGGTGAAATACGGCTATGCCGAAAATGTCACCGAAATGCTTGAGAGGGCACGCTATGATTTGATCTACACAGAAAACATAACCCTGTTGAGTGATATCAAAATTCTCTTCTATACCTTAGTTACCGTCTTACAAGGACGAGGAAAATAAGAACCCTAATAACTTATCACATATGAAAAACATTACTGTCATTGGTGCAGGGACTATGGGGAATGGAATTGCCCACGTTTTTACGCAAAGCGGCTATGATGTTCAGCTTTTTGACATTAACGAAGCTGCCCTTGATCGTGCAGTCGGGACAATAGCAAAAAACATGGACCGCCAGATTGCTAAGGAAAAACTTACTGAAGCAGATAAATCAGCTGCTCTTGGCCGCCTAACCACCGGTACAGATCTTAAAACTGCCGTAGGCGCCGCAGATTTAGTCGTAGAGGCAGCCACGGAGAATGCGGATTTGAAATTCAAGATTTTTAAAGACTTGGATGAATTGGCCCCAGCGAATTGTATACTCGCCTCAAACACTTCATCTATCAGCATTACTAAGATTGCTGCGCAGACCTCACGTCCAGATAAGGTTATTGGCATGCACTTTATGAATCCAGTACCGGTAATGAAGCTTGTTGAAATCATTCGCGGATACAGTACCTCGGATGAGGTTTGTAATGCCGTTGTAGAGACAAGCAAATCACTCGGTAAAATTGCGGTAGCCTGTAACGATTACCCTGGTTTTGTAGCCAACCGCATTTTGATGCCTATGATTAACGAAGCCATTATATCCTTGCATGAAGGCGTTGCAGGTGTGGCTGAGATTGATGCCATCATGAAATTAGGTATGGCGCACCCAATGGGTCCATTACAATTGGCCGATTTTATTGGCCTAGATGTATGTCTTAGCATCTTAAACGTGCTTCACGACGGCTTGGGCAATCCAAAATACGCCCCTTGCCCACTGCTCGTAAATATGGTTACCGCAGGGAAATTGGGCGTAAAATCGAAAGAAGGTTTTTACGACTATTCAAATGGAGTGAAAGAAGCTCCCGTAAGTTCACAATTCAAATAACAACAGATACACTATGAAATTAAGCGCAACTCTAGCTGCTGCCCTTATTGGAACTGCAGCATTTGCACAAGTTGATCTAATCAACAAAGTAAAAGACAATGGTGCCGATGCTCCATTAGGCTATGAATGGGAAACTGTAGTAGATATTGAAGCTACTCCTGTAAAGAACCAAGGTGCTTCGGGTACTTGTTGGTCGTACGCAACTACTTCATTTGTGGAGAGTGAGATGATCCGTATGGGTAAAGAGCCAATTGATATCTCTGAAATGTTCACCGTTCGCAAAGTTTACGAAGACAAGGGAGAGAAATACGTTCGTCTTCACGGTTACTTAAACTTCGCTCAAGGCGGTGCACTTCCGGATGTGATGTACGTGATCAAAAACTACGGCGCTGTTCCCCAAGAGGCCTATAATGGGTTAAACTACGGTACGGAAATCAATCGTCATGGCGAGATGGAAGCTTCTTTGAAAGGAATCTTAGATGCTGTAATCGAAAACAAGAACGGTAAATTGAGCACAAGCTGGAAGAAAGGCTTCAACGGTGTGCTTGATGCATACTTAGGAGATGATCCTGCGCAATTTGGTTACGACGGTAAAACCTATACCCCACGCAGCTTTGCAGACCAGGTAATTGGTGTAAATCCTGACGATTACGTTCAACTAACTTCATGGACGCACTTCCCGATGTACGAAGCTTGTCAAATCCAAGTTCCTGATAACTGGACATGGGGAACTTCTTACAACTTACCACTTGACGAGATGATGGAGGTTATTGAAGGCGCTCTAACAGAGAAGTTCCCAGTTGCTTGGGCTTGTGACGTAAGCGACAAAGGGTTTTCAATCCGCAACGGTATCGCTGTCATGCCAAACCAAAGCTGGAAAGAAATGTCTGACGAAGAAGTGAACGCCGTGTACTCTGCGCCGCACGCTGAGGCTGAGATCACTCAAGAGATGCGTCAGGAACAGTACGACAACTACTTGACCCAAGACGATCACGGAATGGTGCTTCAAGGTATCGTTAAAGACCAAGAAGGCAACCAATTCTTCATTGTAAAGAATTCTTGGGGCGATATCCCGAACGACTTTAAGCCAGGCTATTTGTATGCTTCAGACAGTTACATGCGCCTAAAGACCATTAGTGTAATGATGCACAAGGACGCATTACCTAAGTCGCTAAGAAAGAAGCTGGGCCTGTAATTAAAACGGCAATCTGAATTTAGAATCCGCTCTTGCACTCAAGGGCGGATTTTTTTGTTGGTACCCCCTCCATAGCCAAACACTAACCCAGGCAATTGCCATTCCCAGTACTGCGCCGGCCATTATATCGGTGAACCAATGCGCCATGAGATACACTCTGGATAATCCTACTAAAATGGCGCAAAGTACTAAGGTAACTTGGATGACATTGCGTGTTGTAAAAAGTGCCAACATCGTAAAAAGAACAAATGCAGTGGTCGTATGTCCTGAAGGAAACGCGAACTGTAGGGGAATATCGGCAGTATTTGACAATAGTACTTCGGCCTTATCTAGAACAGCCAAAGGACGAGGCGATGGTGCGAAGACTACTTTTTTAAATAACGCCACCAGCACTGCACTCAGCACAGCTCCTGTCAACAACGGAAAGACCATTTTCCAGCGGCGGTCAAAGACGAACGCAATAACAACAACCGCGTATAATGCACCCTCTCCCCATGTGGTGATCATAGACATAATAGTTTTACCAGGTTTGCTGAAGAAACGGTGATGGAAAGCTAGCTGGGCTGCTTCCTTACTACCCGCGAGGGATAAAAAAATCCCGCAAACCAATAAGAACAGACTTGCGGGAATTAAAAAGTATTTCATCTTTCGCATTACGCGCCGATAATGTGCTGTAGTTCGTGAATTTGACTCTCCCAGAGAAGTTTAGCTTCCTCAATCTCATCAGGCTCCGCAAAATCTGTTACAATGATAGATGTGTCCTTGGTGAGATCGTCCACTTGTATTTTGAACTCAAAGTAGGTGTCAAGACCCTCTTCATCATCTTCTACCCATCTGAATCTAACTAGGGCGTCCTGTTTTTTCTTCAACAAAATGGCTTGCTCTTCGGAGCCGTCCCAAAAGAAAGTGAATAGTTCGGTACGCGAATTCACATCGTCACAAAACCATTCGCTCAATCCTGAGGGAGTACTCAAAAAGGGGAACAGCATTTTTGGGGATGCGCGTAGCGGAAACTCTAATTCAAATTTTGCTTTTTCCATGATGAGGTTTAATAGTTTTCGCAATATAGCATTAAGTGTGTAATAGCCAAACGTTATCGCCAGGAGTGTTCTTCAGGGCAACATGTTTTTGCTATTTTAGGAAGCAAACAAACACTCATGTCTTCAGGTTCAATTTTTCGTAAACCCATTCTGTGGGTCGCAGCCCTCGGCTATTTCGTCGACATTTACGACCTCTTACTGTTCAGCATTATTCGCATTCCTTCATTGGCAGATCTTGGTGTAACCGATTCAGGCGACACAGGTCTTTTAATCCTTAATACCCAAATGTTTGGATTGCTACTTGGTGGGATTCTTTGGGGAATTATGGGTGATAAGCTCGGACGCACACGTGTGCTGTTTCTTTCCATAGCCCTCTACTCCATCGGCAATGTGCTCAACGGATTCGTTCAAACGCCCATGCAATACGCATGGATAAGGTTCTTTACTGGAATTGGGCTCGCTGGAGAATTGGGCGCCGGCATCACCTTGGTAAGCGAACTGTTGCCAAAAGAAAAGCGCGGTATAGGCACATCAGTAGTTGCAGGTGTTGGCTTGACCGGTGCGGTGCTCGCCTTTTTTATCGCACAATGGTTTGATTGGCGTACTTGTTACTTCATTGGCGGTGGATTAGGTCTAGCACTTTTGCTGCTTCGCATGAGCGTATTCGAAAGCGGTTTGTACCACAAGATGAGCGCACAGCATCACATTGTCAAAGGAAATTTCCTGATGCTCTTTAACAAGCGTGAGCGTTTCATGCGCTACTTACGCAGTATTTTAATTGGCCTGCCCACATGGTTTGTCGTAGGCATTCTCATCAGCTTCTCCCCTGAGTTTGCGAAGCAAATGGGCATAACCGAACCTATTGAACCAGGCATTGGAATCATGATAAGCTACAGTGCTATCGCTGTAGGCGATGTAATCATAGGTCTACTCTCTCAATACTTGCAATCCAGAAAAAAGGCCATGCATGCTTTTTACATGATCACCATGCTTGGTATGTTGCTATTCTTCACTGCTGATGGTGCATTACAGATGTATATAGCCATTGGCATCATGGGCTTTGGAACAGGATTCTGGGCCGTTTTTGTGACCATTGGTGCAGAGAATTTTGGGACCAATTTAAGAGCCACAGCAGCCACGACAATTCCCAACATGGTCAGAGGTTCACTGAATGGAATCTCCGCGCTCTTCCTACTCCTTCAAGGCTCCTTGTCTTACGTAAGCTCTGGTATTGCAACCGCTGTCATTGTGATGTGCATCACCTATTGGGCCATCAGTGGTCTGCAGGAAACCTTTGGTCGTGATTTAGACTTCATTGAAGAATAGGCTTATCCTAGAAATGAAAAAGCCCAAGACATTGTCTCGGGCTTTCTTGTAGCGAAGACGGGAGTTGAACCCGTGACCTCAGGGTTATGAATCCTGCGCTCTAACCAACTGAGCTACCTCGCCATTGTTGGGGCTGCAAATATAATCACGCTGCAGAAATATAAAAGGCTTTTTTGAGGACTATGATGTTTTTTCTAACGCCGAATTTCCGGAGGGTTCCGAAGAACACAAGCGGGTTTTCTTGGTTATACCCTAAAAGAGCAACACTTATGGAATACTTGATCTACATTTTAACCGTGGGCCTTCTAGCAACTACGGCAATTACCTTCAGAATTTTAAACACTTTAGCGAAGGAAGTAGCAAGATTGAAAAAACAATTACAGGAATAAAAAAACCGGCCTCAGGGCCGGTTTTTTGTTATTTGGTCATGTACACCGAATAGTTCCAATAGAAGCTATTCCCGGTATTTGGATCGTAATCGTAGTGGTCATAGTTTAAATACATGCTGTCAGCAGCCTCATTAATGTACCAGTTCAAGCAGGGGCTCCAGTTCATGTAAAATTGGTCCGTAGACCAACTATAGCCCCACCATTGGTACATGTGGTCGTTTAAGTCCTCCATGCTGTATAGAAAAGAACCGCCCTTGTCCAAGGTAACTGTACCATTATGGTCTTCCTCCGCTGCAGGAAGCGTGCCCACTGCATTATGAGCTCTTGTGATTTCTACATTCCAGGGTGAGCTGTAAAAGCGCTCCGTATTCACATCGACTGGTTCTTGAGTTTCACAAGAACTTAGCATTCCTAGAGCAACAGCAAATAGAAGTATTTTCTTCATAGTATAAATAATCTTCGCGCCAGTTTAAGCAATAATAGTGCCTAAACTACCACGATAAAGTTAGCGATGGACCCATTACTCCAAAAGTTTGTCCAACACTTACATCTGTATTAAACTTTCTCTTTTTTCGCGTAGTGGTCGATTCACTTCTCTGCTTGTGGTAGTTCTCATAAACCACCTTTCCTATGAATTCACCGATCACCGCACCAGCTACTAATTCACTAACCCAGTGGTTATGGCCACGGATGTCATAAAGGAGTGCAGTTGTCGCTAAACCATAAGGAATCCACTTGTTCTCAAAGACCTTAGCATTCACACTTGCAAAGGCAACGAACATTGTTGCATGAAACGATGGAAACCCTGTTCCATAGGCATTTGAATGAAAATAGGGAACATGGAAATTGAAAAAGTCTAATGGACTGTGTACAAATGGATATTCGCTATCTCTGTCCGCTTGATTATAATCGCCAAGCGGTCGAGCAGGACGATGTCTTGCGACTAATGTCTTTAGTACAATATGACTCACTACATAAGATTCAAAAATGGCTTTTACAGTCAGCACACTCGCCTCTTGCATTTTTTCGTTGTTTGTCAATAATCCAACAGCATACATTCCCGTTACACCTGTATACATCCAGCCATCGACTCCAGGAGCCCACTTTTTAAGGAAAGGTACATTGGGATATAAACTCGGGAAAGATAATATAGAGCGGACAGGAACATCCAAGGGTTCAAGGTGGTTTTGGAACATTTGTGTAGTCATATAATCAGTGGCGACTAACGTAAACATTTTCAAAGCGTTTTTCTCGAGATTTGGATTTTTAAGCGGTCGCATTATAATAGCTCTTGCATCATCGTCAATGGTGAGTATCGCATTCCTCGCTATGCCGAACCGAGATTCTTTTACCGTTCGATCTGGCTCGTATTGAATTTGAGCAAATGATGCATTCCCAAAAAAAAGCGCTGTCACCAGAATGGCACAGCGCTCGAAAATTAATTTCTGCATTGTGAGGTGTATTGATTCCTCACGAATGTAATTACTCCCACGTAAATAATGGGCGGTCTTGCATCATTTTTACAACCTCATTACCTACCTCAGTGATAATGCTCTCATTATCAATGTTAGTGACTACACGGTCGATTAAATCTGCAATAGTATCCATGTGTTCCTCTTTCAAGCCACGAGTAGTGATTGCAGGAGCACCTAGACGAATACCAGAAGTCGTAAATGGACTCTTATCGTCAAACGGTACCATGTTCTTGTTTGCGGTAATGTGCGCTCTTACTAAAGCTTGCTCCGTCGCCTTACCAGTGACACCTTTATTACGAAGATCGATAAGCATCAAATGGTTATCTGTTCCACTTGAAATGATGTCGTAACCACGGTTGACAAAAGACTGCGCCATAGCAGCAGCGTTTTTCTTCACTTGAAGCTGGTACTCAAAGAATCCGTCGCTCAAAGCTTCACCATAGGCAACTGCTTTTGCTGCGATTACGTGCTCCAAAGGACCACCTTGGATACCTGGGAAGATAGCCATGTCTAAGACGTTGGACATCATCTTCACTTCCCCCTTCATATTGGTTTCACCCCAAGGATTCGGGAAATCTTCTCCCATCATGATCATACCACCACGAGGACCGCGCAAAGTTTTGTGCGTTGTAGTTGTTACAATATGACAGTGCGGCATTGGGTCATTCAAAATACCCTTGGCGATCATACCTGATGGGTGAGAAATATCTGCTAGAAGGATGGCTCCTACTTCATCAGCGATTTCACGGAAACGCTTGAAATCAATATCACGGCTGTATGCAGAAGCACCCGCGATGATCATGCGTGGCGTGCACTCTTTCGCTTTGGCTTCGATTTTATCGTAGTTCAATAGGCCGGTCTCCTTCTCTACTCCGTAAAACTCTGCATTGTAGGTTTTACCTGAGAAGTTTACTGGAGATCCGTGGGTCAAGTGACCACCGTGGCTCAAATCGAAACCGAGAACAGTATCACCAGGCTTCATTACAGCCAAATACACTGCTGCATTTGCTTGAGAACCTGAGTGAGGCTGAACATTTACGTAAGCCGCACCGTAGAGCTCCTTAGCACGGTCGCGCGCCAAATCTTCTACTACATCGACAATCTCACAACCGCCGTAGTAACGTTTACCAGGGTATCCTTCTGCGTATTTGTTGGTCAAAACTGAACCTTGCGCTTCCATAACTTGAGGTGAGGCGAAGTTCTCAGAAGCAATTAGCTCGATGCCATTGATCTGACGTTGGTTTTCCTGTGCGATTAGGTCGAAAATTGTAGTATCTCTCATGATCAATTATTGAAGCGCTAAAATTACGGCGAACACCCGTAATTGCCCAATAATCAGTGCCCGTAAGTTTTACACATTAAAACGGCGTAGACCAACGCTCGTCTGAATACATATTTGAACCTGTAAGGGTCCTAATGAATGCCTCTAAATCTGCACGTTCAGTTGATGTTAACTCAAGTTTTACGGAGGTTAATCCGCGAACCAAACGTCCGTCGACAGTACGATTATTAACATCCGGTAAGACCTCATTATAATGCTCCACTATGGTTGTGAACTCCAAGAAGTTCCCAGTGTGCATCATCGGTGTATTGACTGAACCATCTGGACCGAAAATATCCCTAAGCGAAGGAGAGCGCGTATTGGTAGTGTCAAAACCCGCAGGATTGCCTGCTTCTTTATCTACACCATTGTTCCCACTCATTGGATCAATATCAAATTCTGGAGGTCTGTGACAGCCAGCACACCCCGCACCTCCTGCAATGCGCACATTCTGATTGTCTAACTGAGGCGGTGCGCTAAAGAGAAACTTACCTCTATTTTCTGAAGGTGTGAAATTTGAGTATTGGCCCTGTATTTGACCCACAGCTTCATAGCCATCATCGAACTTTGAATCAAAGCTCTCAATAGAACTCACAAAGTGCTCTAGAGCTTGGGCGATACGCTGCTTATTGATGGTAGTTCCTTTTTGTTCGAAGGCCCAGTCAAAGAGTTCAGAGTAGTATTCAAGTCCCTGAAGTTTCGTTAACAAGCTGTCCAAACTAGGCTGATCACCCGTGCCGCTGAAGCCCATTTCTATATGGTCTTCGATAGGTTGAGTAACTTGGTTTCTAAGATTGATCGCCCGACGGTCCCAAAACATTGCCGGGAGTGCGGCGAACCTAGTGTTTACGAGGCGCATGCTTTGCCTCGAAGTCAAACCACCGTCTAATCCCATACTTTGCTGGGAACTATCGCCAAAAGCGTGCGCCTGAATGTGGCACGAGCCGCAAGCAATAGAATTATTCAGACTAAGCTGCTTATCATAAAATAGCACTCGGCCCAAAGTAGCTTTGCGATTATCTACATCCCCGTCTAGGCGATTGTCACGAGTAATATAATCCGGTGCAGTGCTGCTGTAATCTAAGGGGGGCTCTAATGGAAAATCGGCCCCTAAGTAGGTGTAAGCGGCATCTAATTCAAATGTACCCTCCCCTGTGCGACCACAGGCCGCCAGTATCAAAATACCTAGTATGAATGCGTATCTCTTCATTTACTTGATCAACTCCATTTCATCGATTAACCAGCGCTGGCCGGCAAATTTGTCGATGATAAACAAAACATATCTACTATCAACCATAATGTTTCGACAGATGTTTGCATCAAAGTTCACATCACTCATAGTCCCTTCCCAGATACGGTCAAAATTCAAGCCAATGAGCTCTCCGCGTGAATTCAGCACCGGTGAACCGCTGTTTCCGCCTGTGGTATGGTTCGATGCAATGTTACAGACTGGTAATTTTCCGTTTTCTGCATAGTCGCCGTAGTCTTTGTTGTCGTACAATTCGATGAGTTTACTAGGCATATCAAATTCGTAATCCCCTGGCTTGTATTTCGCCATCGCTCCGTCCAAATACGTTGTGGTTCCGTAGGATACAGCATCGCGAGGGCTCACCCCTTCGAGCTTTCCATAGGTCAAACGGAGTGTACTATTGGCATTCGGATAGAAGTTGCGCTCAGGGAATACTTCCATCAATGCACGCATGTATTCGGCCGAGAGTTCTGTCGCCTTTTGCAACAGGGCGTTGTCCGGTGATACAGCGTAAAATGCTTGAAATGCCGATGTGTTGAAGTTGCTGGCTGTAGGTGCCACTGCTGTTAACTCAATAGGCTCATCTTTAGTGGCCAATTCTACCAGCGCATCAATCTCATTATGAACCGTACTTACAAACGTCGCCTCGTCCATATCACCCAATAGGTCTGGGAAGGTTGCCAACGCCATAGAAAGCATAGCCGCGGTGGTTTTTTCACTGACCGTGCGGCTGTAGTTCTGATTGAACTCAACTA
This sequence comes from uncultured Schleiferiaceae bacterium, assembly GCA_965655745.1. Classification (GTDB taxonomy): domain Bacteria; phylum Bacteroidota; class Bacteroidia; order Flavobacteriales; family Schleiferiaceae; genus UBA10364. The sequence continues at coordinate 16,654 of CBFHHP010000011.1, read as the reverse complement.
GGGCCACGTCCATATCTACATCAGATTTCGCGCGTTGCAGTTGGCTCATCAATGAGAACCACTCCATACCGTAGTAGATGGTTTCGATAAACTCGTTGCGTTTGAGTTGACCTTCCGCAATCTGCGTATTGTTCACCGCAATTTCGTCCAACAGGCCGCTGTATTTGTCCCAAAGGTTGGCATCTGCCGCAATGCGCGCCGTGAATTCGGCTTCGAGTTTGCGTTTACGGTCAAGGCCTTTTGAGAATTGGACCCCCTCAATCTGCCCAATCCATTTTTTCCATCCGTTGGCAATACGAGCATATTTTGAAGCATACTTGAGCTGTACCTCCGCATCCGCGCGCATTTCACTGTCCATGATAGATAAGAGAACATCGCGGATTTCTACGCGACGGGCGTTTTCAAAATTGACCAGCTGATCCATTTCAACCGCCGTTAGATATTCCTGAGTGCGACCAGGATACCCAAAGACCATGGTGAATTCACCCGGAGTACGTGGCGCAATGTTCACTTTCAGATGCTGAGCCGGTGTGAAGGCATTTCCGTTCTCGTCGTACACTCGGAACAAGCTGAAATCCCCAGTATGACGGGGGAACACCCAGTTGTCCGTATCCGCGCCGAACTTACCTATGGAGCTCGGAGGCGCACCTACCAGGCGTACGTCGTTGTATTTGATGGTGGCCAACAGGAAGAATTGGTTGTTATTGAAAAATGGAACCACCTTGTACGTGAGGTTTGGGTTGTCCAATTCTTTGGCTTCAATCAAGGCCGCCTCTATTTCTTTGAATTTTTCTCCGGAGTTCACCAAGGCATTGGTCACATCTTCCATATAGACCAATTGCTCTACGAACAACCCTGGGTTTTTCAACTCCTCATTCATGGAACGCGCCCAGAAACCATCCTTTAAGTAGTTGTGCTCCATTGAGCTCTGCTTTTGAATCTGGCCGTATCCACAGTGGTGGTTGGTCAAGACGAGTCCTTTGGAAGAAATGAATTCTCCTGTACAGAAGCCACCAAAGCTAACGATGGCATCTTTCAGCGAGCTGTGGTTAATGCTGTAAATGTCATTGGCACTGAGCTCACAGCCCATGGCTTGCATATCTGCAATGTTGTTGTTTAGGAGCATTGGAATCCACATGCCCTCCTTCGCAGAAGAGAATTGGACACTAGAAAGAATTAACAGTAGGGAAAGAAATTTCTTCATCGTAAGTGTTGTAATTTGCAGGGTATAAACTTAAACAAACAATGAAGAAATTATTAACCGTATTCACAACTGCTTCGATACTTTTCGCTTGTACTTCAAACCATGAAGGGTTTCAGCTCTTTATAGATATTCCAGAAGCTGGCAATAGTGCAGTCAAAGTTACCTTAGAGGGAGATTCAATTATTTACGATGGGAACCTTGAAAACGGAGAACTAAAAGTAAATATCGAAGATATTGATCACCAATTTGCCATGGTTCAAATCCAAGAATTAGGTCAACCGGCAGTGTATTTTCACGATGGTTCAGATGTCAAAATAACTTTTGACGAAAATACAGGTTACAATATCTCGGCCGGTGCGATGAACGACAGTGCAAATGCATTGAACCGTCAATCAGATTTTTTCAATCAATCTATGCAGGTTTTAGAATCTAAGTATGTTGCCGCCATGGATTCTGGAAATACGGATGCTCAGAATGAAATTCGTGAAGAAGCTTTGCAACTTATGTCCTCTCAAGAAAGTATGCGTATCGATTTCGCCAAAAGAAACGATATTCTCGGTGCTTCTATAATTTTATCTACACAAGGTAGCAGCGCCACCTACGAAGACCTCAAGTCGGTTCTAGATCAGGTAAGTGAGCAATACCACTCCTCTCCTGATTACGAAAGACTAAAGGAAAAGGTTTCAATTATGGAGCGTTCTGAAATAGGAAGATCTTTCAAAGACTTTTCTCAATTGACACCTGATGGAGATACCTTGAATGTACTCAGTGTCGAAGGAGTATATGTACTCGTAGATTTTTGGGCATCGTGGTGCCGTCCATGTCGTGCTGCAAATCCAGCATTGGTTGAATTGTATAATACGTATTACAAACGCGGCTTTAATATTCTCGGAGTGAGTTTAGATCGTGACGGCGAAGCCTGGCAAAAGGGAATTGCAGAAGATGAATTGCCATGGCCTCAGATTTCAGATTTGCAATACTGGCAGAATGAGATTTCGAATTATTATGGTATTCAATTCATCCCACAAAACATCCTCATCGATGACAACGGAGTTATCGTTGCCAAGAATATGGAACCTGCTAAATTGGGTGAATTCCTATCAAACAATCTCTAAACGAGACCTCTACGTCGGCGGAGATTCCATTCTGCAGATGCAGCTAACAAGGCAAGTCCCCAGTACCACCAATGAAGGTGCTGGGGATTTTTTTGCTCAAAAGTGAGAACAGTAGGAGCCACTTTTTCTATGGATTTTGAAGCATCTATTGCGCCGGCGCTCGCCCAAGTATTAATCAATGACTGGTTTCTTGATCTTACTTTCTCAATATCTACATTCTCTACTTGCAGTCCAGAAGTTGTCTGTAAATGTCCGCCGGTCCAATTTGCCGATGCTACCATGCGGTAGTTTCCTGGTACTGTTGGTGTAAAAGTTCCTCTCACACTGTTTCCCTCGGGTCTGAGAGTGATTTCTTCAACAAGAGTATCTCCCTTCTTTATTTGCATACTAAAATCAGCAGGCAAAGCTTCTAAACGACTATTTACCACTGCACATACAACACTTACTTGTTCTCCAATAGCGGCCTGCTGTGGTAATGTCAATCGCAACTGTGCAGGTTTATAGCGCTGCATTAATTCTTCTACTAAGGCATGAAATACTTGAAGTGTCCTTTCGGAGGCTAATCCACTCTTGTACCAATGAATTCCTCGTGTATCAAGATAATCACCTTGTGGTATACTTATATCTGCAACCTTACTGTACACTTCGACTGCTGAGTAATCAAGTAAAGAAGGAATTGAAATAGGCTCCGTAAAAGCAGCTACAGCTCCTCCATCTAAATGAAGCATTGGAACTTTTACACTGGCGTGTGCCTTTTCTATAGCCACTTCACCACCACCTATGGTAACCAAGGGGCCATTAATAGAGGAAGCCTGTTCAAGCTCTTTCCATGTTATACGCTCAACAGCTATACCCTTGCCCTTACACCAACGACGAACTAATGCCTCGTGCGGATGAGGAGTGTTACTTACGAGAGCTATGGACGCTAGATTTTCCTTGACTTCCACTAAGGTTGATAGGCTATCGTTTCGATTACCTTGGCTGGCTACCGCAAGAAGTTTATAAGTACCTGATTTGGCAGGTGCTTGCAAATTGATGCTACTCCCAGAATAAACCTTGCCATCGAAAAACACATCTATTTTTGCCTCCCGTAAGGCGAGCACTTCTACGCTTATTCTAGAGCTTTTAAGAACACTTTGAGGAACAACAATACCTTGAAGTAGATTCGCAGGTTTTAAGGGATTTGAAGGTGCCAATATATAGTATGCGGGGATAGACGATCCCGGATGATTTGATATATGTCCATCACCAACATAAGCCCAATCGCCATTAGATGGTACAGAGCCTTCGTTGAATTCGCGTACTATAGCGTCAAAACCAATGTCTTCAAATTTTTCAACGGCGACATTAGCGAGGCTATCTCCTGAGACACCTAAAGACCTTGAAGAATCGAGCGCAATGGTAAGTACAGGCCTAAGGGACTGTTTGCGCTCGGTGGATATCGGAGGAGCACAAAGAGCATAAACCAGCAATCCCGTCCAAACCAAACGCAAAAGCGCTAAATCCCACAGGAATTCAGCGCTCCGCTTTAAGTATAGAAACGCGGCAACTACTGATCCTGCACCAAGTGCAACTAAAGCAGCTACTACGCTAGTCATCAAGTCAACATTCCACCACAAACATTGAGGACCTGTCCACTTACGTAGGCACTCATGTCTGAAGCCAAGAATAAACAAGCATTTGCCACATCTTCTGGGCTACCGCCTCTTTTGAGTGGAATACCGTCTCTCCAAGATTGTACCGTTTTCTCGTCCAATACAGCAGTCATTTCGGTTTCAATGAAACCCGGTGCGATGGCGTTACAACGGATGTTGCGTGACCCCAGCTCGAGCGCTACTGACTTCGTGAAGCCAATGATACCTGCCTTAGAAGCGGAATAATTTGCCTGACCGGCGTTACCCTTAACACCCACTACAGAACTAATGTTAACAATAGATCCTGAGCGTTGCTTCAGGAATGTGCGCTGTACAGCTTTAGTCATGTTGAAGACTGAATTTAGATTCACCTCGATCACTCGGTTAAAATCCTCTTCCGTCATGCGCATTAAAAGGGTATCCTTTGTAATACCAGCGTTGTTTACAACGATGTCGACACCGCCAAAGTCTTCTACGACCTGAGCAACGAGTGCTTCTGCATCTTCCATTTTTGAAGCATCTGATCGGTAGCCTTTTACGTTGGCTCCGTGTGCTTTCAACTCTTCTTCGAGCGCCTGTCCTCTTTCGACAGAGCTAAGGAATGTAAATGCTACGTTCGCACCTTGCTGTGCAAAAACTTCAGCAATTCCTTTTCCAATTCCTTTCGACGCACCGGTAATAATGGCTGTCTTTCCTGCTAATAAACCCATAGTGTTTAATTATTCGCGGTTTTGTTCAGTGAGCAAACCTACTGCTTTTCCGTTTTTCTGCGCAACAATAAATGCATTTTCAACACCTAAGTTAATGACAAGAGCTAAAGCCTCTTGCGCGTCTGGTAGAGATTTATATTCGCCCAAAACGAACAAAACCAGACTGTCTTTTTCAACCATGGATGCCTCAGATAGACCGTAGCTTAACTCCTTGATAGACTGATTTTTAAACGACCCCATTTGAACTGAAAAAACAAGTTCGTTATTAGCGACCAATACAGTATCTACTGCTTGGCCACCGCGCCAAAGCTCTACACTTTTTTGAGTCAATTCCTCTTCACTCATCGACGAATTCCCGAGAAACTGATACGTTAATAAGGCAGTGATAACCACTAAAACGACCGTTAAAGGCCAAGAAGTTTTTTTCGAACTACTCCCCTTTTGCTCAATCAATTGACGCTGCAGTTCTGTATTCTCAGCCTCAAGTTTTGAGATTCGTTCTTTGGTTTTCGGTGATAAGAATTCCATATCCTACAATGGTGCTACTAATATTCCAATAATGGTGGCAATAGCGAAAATAATCGTCTGAATGACCACGCCAATATTATTCAAAATAACAAGTGACCAATGCATATCTCCCCACCGCTTCCAAGTCAACGGCGGCTTACTTACCGGAGCTTTCATACCCTCTTCTCGTTCCAACTGTTTTTCAGTCTTCACAGCATAGGCGGATTCACAATGTGTACACTTGTACTGGTACTTATCTAGTGCTGAATCAACCTCATACCAATGAGCGCATGAGGGGCATTTCACTTGTTTCATTGTAGTAAAGGTAAGGCGGTTTGAAACAAAAAAGCCGCCTCACATGGTGAAGCGGCTCTGTATTTATTAAATGATGGATTATTTACCAAGCAACTTAGCCATAGCAGTACCTAGGTCTGCCGGCGAATCTACCACAGTGATTCCACAGTCGCGAAGAATCGCTTTCTTAGCAGCAGCCGTATCTTCAGCACCACCTACAATGGCACCTGCGTGGCCCATTGTACGCCCTGCAGGAGCCGTCTCACCTGCGATGAAAGCAACTACAGGCTTCGTACCGTTCTCTTTGATCCACTTACCAGCTTCTGCTTCTAGTTGACCACCGATCTCTCCGATCATAATGATACCTTCAGTTTCTGGGTCGTTCATCAAGAGCTCAACAGCTTGTTTTGTAGTTGTACCGATGATTGGGTCACCACCAATACCAATAGCTGTTGTTTGACCTAGTCCAGCTTTTGTACACTGATCGACTGCTTCATAGGTCAAAGTACCTGATTTACTTACGATACCAACGGTACCTTTATTGAAGATAAAACCAGGCATGATACCCACTTTTGCTTCTCCTGCAGTCATAACCCCAGGACAGTTAGGACCGATCAACGTACAGTCC
>CBFHHP010000011.1:0-10467 GCA_965655745.1 uncultured Schleiferiaceae bacterium | reverse complement strand
GTCCTTGTCGCTTAAGTACTCTTTCACTTTCACCATGTCCGCTACTGGAATGCCTTCCGTAATACAGATGATTACTTTAATACCCGCTTCAGCAGCCTCCATGATACCATCTGCCGCAAATGCTGGTGGAATGAAAATAATCGAAGTATCAGCACCCGCCTTTTCAACGGCTTCGCTAACAGTGTTGAATACAGGACGATCCAAATGCGTCATACCTCCTTTACCTGGAGTTACACCACCAACCACGTTGGTTCCGTATTCGATCATTTGAGTAGCGTGGAAGGTACCTTCCTTACCGGTAAAACCTTGTACAATAATGTTTGAGTCTTTGTTGACTAATACGCTCATGAGATGCTTTTTCTGTGAGTTTGGTGCAAATGTACTACCCAACCTTTAATCGAATTCCCTTCTTGACAAATTTCTTTGCCCAATACTTAACGATGTATCTTTGACCCATGCTTAGAGACGATATCATATGTGCATTATCAACCCCACAAGGTGTTGGTGCATTGGCCATAGTAAGGGTTAGCGGGGCCAATTCAGCCGCTCTCCTCACCCCGTATTTCATTTCTAAGCGTGCACAAAATGCAGGACTTGAATCACACCGGGCTTATTTCGGCGACTACAGTATACATGAAGAGCACATAGACGAAGTACTTGTCACGTACTTCGAAGAAGGAAAGAGTTTTACAGGTGAAGAGAGCTTTGAAATTTCCTGCCACGGATCCCCATACATCGTGAGCCGCATTATGGAAAGCTTACTCGAAGCTGGAGCGCGATTGGCAGATCCAGGAGAATACACCATGCGTGCCTTCATGAACGGTCGCATGGACCTCGCACAAGCAGAAGCAGTGGCCGATTTGATTCATGCCGAAAACAAAACCATGCACGATGTGGCCTTGCGCCAACTCAAAGGAGGTTTCTCAAACGAAATCACGGCCTTTAGAGAAGAACTGGTGCATTTCGCTTCTATGATTGAGCTTGAATTAGATTTTAGTGAAGAAGATGTGGAATTCGCTTCACGGGCCGACCTATTGAAAATGTTGCATTCGCTCAAAACTAATGTGAGCAACCTCATAGATAGCTTCAAATACGGAAATGCCCTTAAGAAAGGAATTGCCACGGCCATCCTTGGTGCTCCAAATGCTGGAAAGTCTACCCTACTCAATGCTCTACTTGGTGAAGATCGCGCCATCGTTAGTTCCATTGCGGGTACCACGCGAGATACCGTTGAAGATACCTTCAACTACGGCGGTCTTACTTATCGCTTAATTGATACTGCAGGTATTCGTGAGACCGAGGATTTTGTAGAAAAAATCGGCATACAAAAAGCATTTGAGCAAGCTGAAAAAGCGGATGTCATTTTCTACCTCATTGACGCCACGGCTCCTGAGGCAGATTTAGAACAGCGCATTGCCCATTTGGAACAATCGGCTTCTCAAGCCGAACTGTTCTTATGCATCAATAAGTCCGATCAAGCCGATACCACTGACATTCTTACAAGATTGGAAGGTTCAAAACGCCAAATTTTCGAGATAGCCGCCAAAACTAAAAACGGACTGTCGGAACTTTTAACGGCATTGAAAGAAGCGACGGCTTGGACCTCACACAGCGCCTCTCAAACGATTGTCACTAATGCACGTCACGCCGATGCTTTACGCAGGACCTCTTTGGCACTAGATAAAAGTATCGAAGCTGTTGAACTTAGCATCCCTGGAGATCTATTGGCTCAGGACTTGCGCATTGCGCTCGATGGATTGGGTGAAATCACCGGAACAATATCCACTGACGATCTGTTGGCCAACATCTTCAGCAAATTCTGTATCGGGAAGTAGACTCTTAAAACTTTGGATTCACCATATGAAGTTCGTACAGGATTTTCTCTGTTCTTATTTAAGTTTTCCTATCCGCGCAAAGCATAATAGCCTTGTTTACTTACTTATAGTATTTAAGTGCTTTCTTTTTTTCCTCGTAATCTTCATGTTTAGCAGAAAAACTAATGCCCACACCTAATGAGTATGTTTGAGCATACCAGTTGTAACCAAACTCAATCTGAATGGGGCCTATTAAAGATAATCCTGTGAAATATGGTGCCGATTCTATTACAGGAATATCTGTTGTCAATTGATTTGTAATAGGTGAATAGAACACACCTTGATCAAAAGAACTGTATACATATCCTGCACGTAAATACAAGGATCTGTTCAACTTCACATATGCCCCCGTATTAATTTGATAGGGCTGTGTTGAAAGATTTGAAATGTCTGTGATGATCATGTCCCCCAAGTAAAAACCAGTTCTACCAAAGAACATATTGAAATTAAAATATGAAAGATCCGTGTTTTCAAAGTGTTCGCTCCGTGTATCGATGATTTCATTCCAATTCAAACTATTTCCTTGATTTTCTGCTAGGACAGTCAATACATTACAAGAGGTCCCAATTCTAACCGTCTGTCTTTCGAGTTTCTTGAGTTGATATTTTAATCGTCGTTTTTCGATTTCATATTCCGAATATGAATCTATTTCACTGTCAATTTCATCTTTTAGTTTTTTGACCCTCTCCTCCATTTTATCAACGTCACGATAAAAATCTCGACTTTTATGATTGAATTGGAGCTGGAAAGATTTGTCGATAGATTTTTGAGCGCCGAAATAATCCTTCTCTTTTTTAAGGCTTTTTGCCTCTAGATAACCCTCTTTTATTTCCCTAGAAAGTAACCCAGGTAAAAAGTCCCAATCCTTTTGCATGTTACCCAAAATAGATGCGTTTGTGTTTTGATACTGATAGACATCGAACCATAATTCAAAGTTTTCATTCTTCTCTGCTAGAGCTAGCTTTTCATAAAAAGTTCCTATGATCGCCTGGTTCCGTTCGTCAGTTATTCTCTGCTCAACCCCTTCAATCTTCGTGTTGTAATGTTTTTCTTTAGTTAGTTCGAGCATCATCTTATAGATGTCTATGGCATCGCTATACGCTCCGTTCCTAATATTCTTGTTGGCCTTATTTTGCGCAGCCGTCGCAAGCTTATCTTCGAGCTCTCGAATGTAATCGGTAGATGATGATCCATAATCATTTGATAGCTGTCTCACTCTATCAATTACCTTATAGGCAGACCTGAAATACCCCATATCTAGAAAATCATCAAGTTCTTTTTCTTCCTTTTTCATGTACAGAGTTCCAATACTGGCATATTTCCTAGCTATCAGATTATCATCCGTGGAATATTTCTTGATTTCTTCGAAAACTGCTTCTGCACCGTCGATATTATTACCAACAACAAATTGATCAAATCTCTGCAACAATCTTGGAACGGGATCAAAGGCATCTACGAATGAAAGCGAGCCCTTGAACTGATAATCTATAGACTCAATTTTATTTTCGAACGCACCTGGGCCTCCTATTTGAATTGATTCTCTACGCTCTACTATTCTACCTTGACAATCTTCAAATTCAAACATTGCCTCATAATAAGCTGTGTATGTTCGTAATCCCTTTACAATGAATCGATATTTGTTACTTGTACTAAGTTCACAAGTGCTGTCTCGCAATCGAAACTGAATCTCGACCTTAACCGTTCCATCGTCGTACAACAGTATTTCTTCATCCCATATGGAAGCTGAAGAAAATATTGGCATAAAGAACAATAATATAAAGAGGACTTGTCGCATGAGAATCACCTATTATCAAAAATCAAATACCGACACATTACAGAGTTCGACTTATCTGACGGATTAGATAAGTTTGGAATGGCCATTACACTTCTACCACTCTCAATATTCAAAGCATTGGTACAACCAAATTTTTCTTTAAAGAAAGATGCGAATTCAAAAAAGTTAATCTCACTTCCGGAAATGGCAAAAACTAAGAACTCTTTTCCTTTGGTATTTTGGAACAATCCAACACCTGACCTCACATGTTTACTGATAGATTTCTCATCGAACAAAGGGTGTAAAGAATCTTCGGAAATTAGCATCGGGCCTGATTGAATAGCCCAAATGTATTTTCTCGTAATCCCATAATTTGAGGTATTAAAAATATCTACATCATCCATTGAGATCCCTAGAACTCCATTAGGTTTCAAGTAAAAATTTCCAGTTCCATCATTCGTGTTTATAGACTCAATCTCATAACCATTGTTAACAAACAAACCCAAGGGCCTGCACATGGAATCAACAATACTGGCCGAAGTCACAAACAAATCTTTTGCATTCACGGAATCAAGCCATGCAGAGTGGCCCAAAGCAGGTTCATTTTCAACTATAAAGAAGTGATTCAGTGCTTCACGGCTAACTTCTATCGTAAAAGTATAATATCGAATACCTTTATAATCAACAACCTTAGATTTTGTTTGGGCATTAAGTTTTGGTAAAAAGAGTAACCAAAAGATAAATAGAGTACTAATCTTTTTCATTTTGTTTCTTTTTATTATCGGACGGTATGTCATGAACAACTAGAATCGGACCAAAACCTCCACTCTCTGCACCCGAAATCAATTCCTCAAAGGACATCTTAGAAATTGCTCCATCAAGAAAAAGTGCTTCTTGACACCCGAAAATATCCTTAAACAAGGTAGCGAATTGAAAGAAATTTGTGTTGTGTTCTTTTGAAATCAAAAACACGACATTACCGTTAGGCATAATACCTATTCCACTTCTTAATTTTCTACTCTTAGAATTATGGTTAAATTTTGGATGGTGCATACCATTGTGCACTAACATGGGTCCGGATTGGGTTGCAATTCTTGGTTTAATGATTCCTGTTGAGTAAGATTTCTTAAACTCGCCAGTTTCTGCTATGAAATAAGAATCACTTGCTTCGTAGAAAACTCCGTTTGGTTTCAGGTAAAAATTAGGTGTTATTTTCGCTTTGACACTTAAGGTGTCTATTGGGGCGTATTCAATAGAATCCATGATCAAAATCCCTTCTGGATAATGATTAGGTTGAAACATTCCAGCATTCGTTACCATGGAAACGCTGGTGGAGTTTTTACCATAGTACTTATAAGCACTAGCTAAACTAGTTTCGTATAACTGGCTCCCTTCATGGTCCTGATATGTCGAAATTTTTTCCTTATTAATATCCACCACATATCCTATGTACTCCTCGTTGTTATATTGAAATTTTACAACTCCATGAAGTACTTCTGAGATCGCCGTCAATTTCTTTTTGGAAACTTCGTATTTGTTCTCTAACTCAAGAAATTCCTCGTATCTCGTCAATCTATCTTTAGAGGTATTAAATCGTTTTACCTCGTTAATATACAAGTCTAGAACAGTATCAATTTGAGCAGGACTCTTTTGATAGGTCTCATAACTACTTTTCTTTTTGTCAACAAGATTTTCTATCCTAACACTTAGTACGTCATTTAAAGTTCCAAGGCTATTCAAGGATTTTTCAAAATTTACGGTTTCATCTTTGATTTTTCCTGTAACATTTTGAATTGGTTGATTTTTCTGCTTGAATTCATAATACTCTTCAATGTCATTTTGTGTTTCGTTTATCGCTTGTTGCAATTGCTCAATTGGAGACGGCTTTTTTTTAGGAGCACTCTTAGAAATTATAGGTGAGCTTTGAAAAAAAGCTAGGAAGAGTAATAGCCCGAAGATATACGAATATAATTTCATTTTGTTTGAAAATGTTTCAGTCGAATGCTAGATGCATCATAGCCGCGACCCTTTATTATTAGCTGGTTTATTATTTTCAATAGCAGGAGAGCTAATTGCGAAAGCTGCAGTACCAGACCTTTACTCATAATAATAGACCAATAAATTAACCGCCTCATTTAGTGGTTTTTGACCTGCAATAGTAGGATCTATTGTACCGTCTGGCCTAAACAGGTTAAAAACATCTTGGGCGCCGGTATCTAAATTGACCATGAAAATGACTTCCATCTCTTTAAACTGATTAAGAAAGGTCTTAACCCTCTTTGTTCCTTCGTAAAGAGTAGTATACTCTGGGGAGTGTACAATACAGTGTACAACTTGGCCATCTTCATCGGTACCAACAGCCAAAAATCGTCGTTCCCTTTGATCACTACTAGAGTTATACGAAGAAATTGTAATCTCATCCTTGTATATTAATAAATGGGTTTGAAAAACGGTCGCTTGCATCTGTTCACACCAATTCAAAAAAGAAGCTAAATGCATGGAATTCCCGCGAAGATCTAATGGCACTCCCGAAATCATCCCTCCTTGAACTGTTAGGTCCTTATCCTCTATGTTCGTGGCTACCACTCCCCCCGTGGCATAAACAATTACTAACCCATCCATATCCGGCTGGAGTCCTCTATTGACAACTATACCATTGTCAACGGTTAATCCAATCGGCTTAGGGTTTACATAACTATCCATGTAAGTACCTGAGGTTACGCATATAACACCTTTTTGGTCTGACCACATGTCGAATCGAGAAGGCACCGAATTGCCGTTGTTTGGATCCTTTGCAGCGAAATATTTCGCCTTGATTTTTCCACCACTCCTACCACGTTCCATATAAATAGTTTTATAGGAATGACCGTTGTGTCGAACCGTTGAAACTTCAACATAATTTTGTTCATAGGGACTTTCAGAATCCGACGAACTAAAGCCAAGGAAGAAGCTAGATATTGTTAGTAAAATTACTCTATACATCTTGAATATTTTTTCTAATGAAAAAGACTATGAGATAGGCCTGTACGAATAAGATTAGACCCAATAATAACTTTATTTGGATAGAAGATGAAAAAACTAACCTTCTGAGGATATAAGTTAATTTTCCATCTATCACATAAAGAAAAATTTTCTCAATCTTGGTGTTGCCAGTGTTAACATTGTAGTTCCTCTCCTGACATTTTTGATCCAAGTACCTGAACTTGAAGGTGTATTTCACATCAGAATTTGACGCGATTATGCGGGAAAGCTCATTTGCGACCTCATTATACCAATACCCCCCTATCGACTCGTATAGTAAACTGTGAGGCGAATCCGAGGCTGAATAATAAAAATACTTGTCTGCAAACCGCAATAAGGCATAAAGCGAGTCAAGATTTGAATTAAGTAGCTCGCCTTTTAAATCGCTGGTCAATAGGCGCGATGTGATGCTCTGAGCTTCAAAAGCTTCAATTCCCTCATTGTTGAGTTTAGATAAGAAATCTTCTATAGATTCGTGACCATGATTGTTTATAAGAGTTAAAAAATTATAGTGGGGAAACTGATTTAATAAATTGTCTGCAGGTAGATCAAGTATGTCAGCATCGTTTGTTTCAAGTGAATTGGCAGAAACTATAGAAATAGGCGTAAAGTCGGAGTTACTTATAGCTAAAAGACGAAAGCCAAGCCAAGCAACAAGCAGAATTAAAGCAGTATAAATTATTCTCTTTTTCATTCTTAACCTCTTTCATAGATAAAATCTCCAGGGGTCGTTTTTCGGAGCTTTAGGTAGATTAATGTTGATATAAGTGCAATGGGCAAGATTATAAACATGAGCAAAATCTTGTAGGAAAAATCAAATTCAAACATTTGAGTTGCAGATTCAGACGAAAACTCAACAGACCTTAGAAAGACGGGGGTCAATCCATAACCTAATAGATACATCAGAATAAATGCCAGTCCAATCATTGCAAAAACAATGAATGCCGATATTGCCGAGTAAACAGTGGATATTGTAAAATTGGAGAGACCAAATGCCTTAAGGGTTCCTAAATTTTTGGCGTTCTTTTCAATATGCTCAATAATTACACGCGTTACTACGTAAATAATAAAAACCATACTGAATGAAGAAAGAATTAGCGATAACACATTTGAAATCTGATTGAATAAGTAAAAATTGTTTCGTGATTCAATTGTTGTCATGTCCACATCCAGTGAAAATTCATTCGAAATGAAATCCTTTAATTCATTCACCGCCGTCAAATCATTAAGCTGTATCGTAAGAAGATCGTCTGTTCTGTTAAATTCCGAATCAAGAGCTACCACATCATAATCAAAAGTCCTATAAAAGGCACCGTCAATACCAGTAGTTAACAATCTCTCTAATTCAGATTCAGAAAAATCACTCCCATAAAATCGAATAAATCGACCTTCTTTATAGGTAAGATCATTATCAATGACTTTGAATCTATATTCATTATTGAAGTTGATTTGAGAAGTGGTGGGAACAAAAACCTGATAGTAATTTGAGTGTTCACTTAGAGTTACATCCAAAGGACTATTGTCAGTCATTTTAAAAGCTGTGAAAAACTTCCAGGAAATGATCACATCGCATTCATAAGGCAATTGTCGCGCAACAGCCGCCACAGGGATAGGGGCTATTATGGGGCTGTGAGTACTATCGCCAGAATAAAAATTATAGTCAATAAAGCTGGGGAGATCTTGTTCAGTGAATCCCAATTCATTCAAGTACTTTACCGAAACAATGACAGACCAATCAGTATCTTCAAACCGCTTTGCCTTCGTTAGCATAATTTCCTCTTGATGTAAAAACTCATACAAGGCATTGTCATAACTCATTGGCATGATTTTGGCCGGAATGGTCTTCCCTTGATCCTGTCTGTAAAATTCCAATGTCTGGAATGGAAATGAGAATGATTTAAGTATGTTAAATCGATTCTTTATAGAATCATTACCATCTAAAGTTTCCTTCAGCTTTTTCATGAACTCAGTATCTCTAGCGCTTTCACGTTCTATAGTAACATTCAAAAATTTCACAAATGGACTATCCATTTTCTCTTTGAGATACTTTTGCGAACCGTTGCTAAAGCCTAAACCCCAGAAGCATAGAACTACGATAAGTAACAAAAAGGATAAAAGCCTCCAGTTACTCAGAATAGACCTTAGCTCAGGTAAAGCGAAATTGGAAATAAAAGACTTGTAATGCACTTTAATTTAGTTGAGATTTTAGATACTTTGTCAACTCAGAGGATGATTTTTTTCCAATTGTTGGATTCTGCCAATTCCCGTTTTCTTTAAGAAAAACACTAGAACTATCTACCTTTCCGAAAACATGAACCTCGTCTTTGCTTTTTTCAGACTCCTTATTTATAAGAATTACTCGATCAGCAAAATTCAATGCCAATTCTATATCATGAGTTACAATGACTGCTGTTCTAGAATGGGATTTGACATGATCAGCGAGAACTGTAATAAGCCGCTGCGCATTCGACCAATCTAGATTTCCTGTCGGCTCATCTGCAAATAATACCTTATAATTCGTAACAATTGCTCTCACAAAAGACAATCTCTGTCTTTGGCCACCAGATAACTCCGTGACCTTTTTACCCTTAATAATCTCCAACGCCGTTTTATCGTCAAACATTTCTTTCAAAAGCCTTTTCGCATTCAACTCTGCTTTTTCTTGCGGAATTCCCTGCACAATTTGAGCTATACAGACATTTTGAAAGGCGGTAAGGTTATTGAATAGATTGGTGCTCTGAAATATAAAACTCAGATTTCGCCTACGAAATCCAGCTACGACTCGTTCGTTCTGATTCCAAATATTCAGCAAGTCGACTTTCTCATCATCTATCCTGTATTCAAAACAACTATCTTCAGTCTTTTTGATGGTATTATTCATTAAACCCAATGTTTCGAGAGCAGTGCTCTTACCTACACCGGAAGCACCAACAATAAAAACCATCTCACCCTCATGTATTGATAGCTCCTTTATTCTTAGGACTGGGTAATCGTTAGTAGCATATTGACAAGCTACATTCTTTAAATTGAATACATCAGTCATTTCCTGGGAATTTTGATAGCGGTATCCAATAGAAATAAGTATCTGCAATCATAAATCTTGACGACTTAAAGTTTGCCTTATTAAAGTTTTCAACCTTTTTCTCGAAACTATATAAGAATGTTTCAAAATCTTGTCCCTCAACATTTTTTAAATCTTTTAAGGGCATATCTGCTAACTCCGAATAATAGTTATTCTCATCAAACGGAACATTTAAAATAATCTCCCAGATTTCATTTAAACTTTTATTGTCTATGTTTTCCGAGTTTTCTACACCGAGCATTTTCATTGTTTGCTCACGAAGTGCATTGTAAAGAGCTTGGCGTTTATCGTAATTACTTCCGGATATTCTGAATTTTCCAAACAAATCCAAGACATCATCAAGTTCCTTATCAGAAAGGAAAACAACTGGATCATAACATTCAGACGCACGGGAATTAAAGACCATACTAGTATATCCTTGGAATGAAAACTCTTTCATACTACGTATCATATCCATGTAGTAATCCATTGAATTAGAAGGATCCTGCTCGTAAAGTCGCTCTGCTGCTATTCGCAAAATTTCTTCGTTGTATTGGGCACCTTGAATTTTTGAATTAGACGACGTTTTACCAGATATTATCTCGTTAATTTTGTTTTTCCGTATATCTAAATTCTGTAGATACTTTGATACCGATTGAGTCAAATTAACCTCGAGTATATCTGGATTCATCTTTTGGTCAAATTCGGCATAGGTAAAGCGACCGAACTTGTTGTGA
>CBFHHP010000010.1:35825-43659 GCA_965655745.1 uncultured Schleiferiaceae bacterium | reverse complement strand
AGTCATATTGGTCCAAAAGACTTCGTTCAGCTGCCTGTATACCTTTGGTGAAGGCGCAAACTCTACTTTGATTCCATGATTTCTAAGATGAGCTACACCCTTACCATCAACCTTACTATGAGGATCTCCAGTACCAATAACCACATGAGGGATACCATGAGAAGTGATAAGTTCACAGCAAGGCGGTGTCTTGCCGTAATGGGCACAAGGTTCTAGAGAGCAATATAAAATGTTCTAATGGCCATGACCTCTGCATGAAGTTCTCCAGCCTTTCTATGGTAACCTTCTCCTATGATTACACCATTGTGAACCACGACTGCACCTACCATAGGATTGGGAGATGTAGTGCCTCTGCCATAGTTCGCGAGTTGTAGGCAACGTGTGAGAAACTTACTGTGGTCCATAGCTCAAAGGTAGGAGGCTGTGATGTAATTTCAAGCCAAATGTTCACACTCTCTAATTATCAACTACAGGCACAAGATGCACTCGTTCCCATATATGGGGATAGAGAAACTTCGGCTGTGATTAAACTTTGGTTTGGATCAAGATTGGATATGTCTCCCATTGATCTGATAATGAGGAGAGAAGAGGAAGTCGCGTTTCCTTCATTCGGGGCCGATTTAGCTCAGCTAAAAGCAAAGACTCCAGTGCAATTGGTGCTCGGTGAAGCATTTTTCTTCGATCGATTATATTTTGTAAATGAGCATACGTTAATACCACGGCCAGAGACGGAAGAGTTAGTAGCTGGGATTCTTGAAAGATTTTCTAAGTATGAGTTAAAAGTTATTGATGTAGGTACAGGCAGCGGCTGTATTGCTATTTCATTGCAATTGGCAAGGCCGAATTGGAGCATTACGGGTGTAGATATTTATCGACAGACTATTGATGCAGCAAAGGCCAATGCTGAGAAGCTGGGCGCTAATGTTGAATTCAAGGTCTTAGACGTACTTGAGGAAGAATTGTCGGAGTTCAACCTTCTTGTTTCAAATCCGCCTTATATCCCACAGAGAGAAGCACAAGCAATGGATAGCAACGTGGTAGACTATGAGCCAGATAGAGCACTTTTTGTACCTAATTCCGACGCGCTGCTGTTCTACCGAAGATTGCTTGAATTGGCCAAGAAGAACAAAAAGGATAACCCAGTTCACGTGGCCTTTGAGATTCATGAGGATTTTGGTGAAGAAATGATTGAACTATGTGACTCTTTTGGGTTTAAAGAGGTTAACTTATTGCAAGATTTGCAAGGGAAAGACAGAATGATTTTTGCACAATATGGGGATTAAGGAAAAGATAGAAGCACTACGTAACCAGCTGCATGAGCACAACCGCAAGTATTATATCGACGATGCTCCAGTGATTTCTGATTACGAGTTCGATATACTCTTAAAGGAATTAGAATCCTTTGAGGCGGCTTATCCGGAATATGCTGATCCCAACAGTCCAAGTGTGCGAGTAGGTGGCGGCATTACCAAAAGTTTTAATACTGTGCAGCACCGCTATTCCATGTTGTCTTTGAGTAATTCTTATTCGCTCGAAGAAATCCAGGAATGGATCACCAGGGTACAAAAAAGTGCACCAGATGCCAGCTTTGTATGTGAATTAAAATACGACGGTGTGGCTATCGGTATACGTTACGAAAATGGCGTTCTGGTTCAAGCGGTCACTCGAGGAGACGGTACCCAAGGTGACGATATTACCGCCAACGTAAGAACCATTCGAAGCATCCCGTTAAAATTGACCGGTGAATTCCCGGAAGATTTTGAGATACGTGGTGAAATCGTAATGCCGCATGCTGCGTTCAATAGCCTCAATGATAAAAGAACCGCTGCAGGTTTGACAACGTTTGCCAACCCTCGAAATTGTGCCTCTGGCACGCTCAAATTGCAGGATAGCAGTGAGGTAGCCTCAAGAGGACTGGATGCTTATCTATATTACGTTTTACCAGAAGGAGTAGTAAGTCCCTCTCATGCAGGTGCTATCCGCGCTGCTGGTGTTATGGGCTTCAAAGTTCCTTTAGAAAAGAATCGATTCATTGAAGAATGCGAAAGTATCGATCAAATCATGGACTTCATCGGCCATTGGGAAACTGCGAGAAAAGACCTTCCATTCGATATTGATGGAATTGTTATCAAGGTAGATAGTTATTCTGCCCAAAAAGAACTTGGTTTTACGGCTAAATCTCCTCGATGGGCAACCGCATACAAATTCAAGGCAGAGCGAGTCAGTACGATCTTAAACGAGGTGACTTATCAGGTCGGCAGGACAGGGGCGATAACTCCTGTGGCGAACCTAGAGCCTGTATGGCTCGGAGGTACGACTGTAAAGCGAGCGTCATTGCACAATAGCGATCAAATTGAACTCTTAAATCTGTATCTCGGCGATAGCGTTTTTGTAGAAAAGGGAGGGGAGATTATCCCAAAAGTTGTAGGTGTAGACTTGGACAAAAGAGCTGAGGATGCTGCCGAAGTCATCTTTATCGAAGAGTGTCCGGAATGTGCAACTTCATTAGCTCGGAAGGAAGGAGAAGCTCA
Organism: uncultured Schleiferiaceae bacterium; assembly: GCA_965655745.1. Taxonomy (GTDB): domain Bacteria; phylum Bacteroidota; class Bacteroidia; order Flavobacteriales; family Schleiferiaceae; genus UBA10364. The sequence continues at coordinate 41,128 of CBFHHP010000010.1, read as the reverse complement.
GCATTACTGTCCGAATACTGAGAGTTGTCAGCCACAAGTGAGTGGAAGGATCGAACATTACATCAGTAGAAAGGCCATGGATATTGCAGGAATGGGAAGTGAAACGGTGCAACTTTTTGTAGAGAAAGGCCTTATTAAACATCCCGGAGATCTTTATTCGCTCACTTTCGATGAGTTAATAGAATTAGAAGGATTTAAGGAAAAAAGCGTCCAAAATATTCTTGACGGGATTCTACAGAGCAAGGAAGTTCCTTTTGAACGCGTACTTTTTGGCTTAGGAATCAGACACGTTGGAGCCACAGTGGCAAAAAAGCTAGCCAAACACTTCGGTTCGATGTTCGCCCTTGCAGAGGCCTCTATAGAAGACATCACTGCCGTAGATTCCATGGGTGAGGTCATTGCCCGTGAAGTTCACGGCTATTTCAGATCTGAAGAAAATGCGATGGTCCTTGACGCACTCGTAGATGCTGGTGTTCAAATGGAAATGATTCAAACAGAGGAAAGTATTACTGAGAGTCCTATTACTGGGGCGAAGATTGTAATTTCCGGGGTGTTCGAGAGGTTTTCTCGCAATGAATTAAAGGACACCATTGAGAAATTCGGTGGTCAAAATGTGGGTTCAATTAGTGGTAAAACAAATTATGTGGTTGCAGGTGAAGGCATGGGACCATCGAAATTGAAGAAGGCGGAGTCTTTAGGGGTGCCGATTTTAAGTGAGCAAGATTTTATTGAGTTACTAGGCCTATGAAATTCCTGAAAAAACATTATCGCAAACAGCTTATTAAGGCTGCACAACCAAGCACGAATGTTGCCCTGGACACGAATGCTTCTGTTACAGTCATCCATCGTACCGAAGAAGAATTGGCCACGGTTAAGCGTTATTTTAACAGGGCTCAAGGCGTTCGCTGGATTAAAGAAAAACGAAGCAAGGAACAAGCTGTGAATAGCAGCGTGTTATACCTTAATGATATCAATTTGCGCGGCGAACCGGACATCGCTTTACCTATGATGGCTGAAAACAAACATTTTATATTGAATTTGTGCAATGATGATGTTTTAGGTTGGTATTGGTATGCTAGAAAGTATGCTCTTCGCGTAGATTTGCAGGGAACCTATAATAATGCAGATTTCACTGTCGATGGCAACCACTCTTTGGAGCAAAAGCTAGAGACCTTAGTGGAGTATTTAAATATGATTAATCATGAATAATGCTGTGCCAAGCGGTGTAGGAGTTGCTCTAATCACCCCATTTAATACTGATTTGTCTATAGATTTCGCTGGATTAGAGCGTTTATTGGAGCTCTGTATCGAGGGTGGAGTAGATTACTTTGTAGTAAATGGCACCACCGCAGAGAACCCAACTTTATCCAAGGAAGAACGATATAGAATCTTAGATTTTGTTCTCGAGAAAAATGCAGGTCGCTTGCCTGTTGTTTTTGGTATAGGCGGTAATAACACAATGGCTGTTACTCAGGAAATGGCAGACTTTAATGTAGCAGGAGTTAGCGCCTTGCTAAGTGCGAGCCCATATTACAACAAGCCTACTCAAGAAGGTATTTACCGGCATTACAAGGCTTTAAGTGAGGCTTCAAATTTGCCCGTCATTCTTTATAACGTCCCGGGCAGAACAAGCTCGAACATTAGCGCAGAAACGACACTTCGCTTGGCTAGAGATTTTGAAAACATTGTGGCTATTAAAGAAGCTAGTGGAAACTTAGATCAGATCACTGAACTTGTTTTAGGGCGTCCAGAAGGTTTTAAAATCATTTCTGGTGACGACAATTTGACGTTTGCCATGTTAGGTTTAGGTTGTGACGGAGTAATTTCCGTAAGCGGTCAAGGTGTGCCTGAAATCTTTTGTAAGGTTTACGATGAAGCCGATCGAGGAAATTGGTCTGCATCAAAAGAGGCACATCTATCACTATTTCATCTAACGAATCTTCTTTTTGCAGAAGGTAACCCTGCCGGTATTAAAGCAGTATTGGAATTACGAGGTATTTGCAATGATCACGTCAGATTACCATTGGTTTCTGCGACAGATAGATTAATAAAGGAGTTAACATCAGAATTGAACAGCCTTAACTTGTTATAAACACTAACTCTAAGAAATTATAACACAAGGCTAATGAGTAGTTAATGAACTACTTGTTAGCCTTTTTCATTTTTCGCTTCAAAAGCGTCGATGATGAAAATTAGAAGAAAGTTAGATGTTTGCGTATTAAGTGATATTCATTTAGGAACCTACGGATGCCATGCTAAAGAACTCAATTCATATCTCCATTCTATTGAACCCAAAGTACTCGTTCTTAATGGGGATATCATTGACATATGGAATTTCAGAAAATCATATTTTCCTAAGGAACATTTAAAAGTAATCCGTCGACTTTTAAAGATGGCAAGTAAGGGAACTAAGATTCATTATATAACAGGTAATCATGATGAAGCTCTTCGAAGATTTACAGATTGGAAACTAGGTAATATTCATCTTAGAAATCATCTCCTTTTGAAGCTAGAGGGAAAAAGAGTCTGGTTCTTCCACGGTGATATTTTCGATCACAGCATACACCAAGCCAAGTTTATAGCAAAAATGGGGGGCTGGGGCTACGACCTTCTAATAGTGATGAATCGCTGGCTGAATCAGATTTTAAAAAAGTTAGGTCGTGAAAAGTATAGCCTATCTAAACGAATCAAAAACAGTGTTAAAGGAGCCGTTAAGTTCATCGGAGATTTCGAGAGAGTAGCTAGCGAATTGGCGATAGAAAAGGAATACGATTACGTTGTGTGCGGTCATATCCATCAGCCAATTATGAGAGAAGTAAAAACGAACAAAGGTTCCGTAAAGTACATGAATTCAGGCGATTGGGTAGAAAATTGTACTGCCTTGGAGTACCACGGAGGTATATGGCGCTTATACCAGCATGATTTTCTTACTACACCAAAGAATGGGGTTCCGGAACAAGATGACGAGGAACGCACTCATTTATCGCCGAAAGAGCTAATTTCGAAACTTACTGAGGAATTTCTGAATAGCTAAATTGAAAATACTCTACGCATTTCAAGGAACTGGTAACGGCCATGTGGCTCGGGCGAGAGATTTAGTCCCTCGGTTGCACGCTCACGCACATGTAGATGTACTTGTTTCAGGAACTCAGAGCGATCTGAATTTAGGTTTCAACATAAAATATCGCTGCTACGGACTTACTATGGTCTATGATTCCAAAGGGGCTGTAAGTTACTGGCGAAGTATTTTAAAGAATAAACCGCTTCGATTCATAAGAGATGTTCTTTACCTTCCTGTAAAGGAATATGATGCAGTATTCATAGACTTTGAGGCCGTTGCTTCTTATGCTTGTTTATTGCGAAGAGTTCCGTCGTTACAAATCAGTCATCAGGCTGCCTTTTGGACTAAAAATACTCCTCGTCCCCCAAAGTACGTTTGGCACTGGGAATGGGTAATCTCCAAAATGTCCCCATCGAAATACGCTATTGGGTTTCACTTTGAAAACTATGATACATTCATACTGCCTCCCATTATCAGGAAGGAAATCCGGGAACTGAAATTAGAGGATAAAGGGCACTATACTATTTACTTACCTTCCTATTCAGCAGAAGAAATTGTTGCCTTTACTGCCCAGTTCCCAAACGAATGTTTTGAAGTATTTTCTCGAGTAGGTAAAGTGTATTCAACGGACAATACAACCGTTAAACCTGTGGGTAATGAAGACTTTCTAGAGAGTTTTAGAACTTGTACCGGGCTCATATGTGGCGCTGGATTCGAAGCGCCTTCTGAAGCCTTATACTGCGGTAAAAAGCTACTGATTAGCCCAATTAAGGGACAATACGAACAATCCTCAAACGCCGTTGCAGCATCACTTGTTGGTGTTAAAGTATTTGATTCTTTGGATCCAAATGGAATGGCAGTTTGGCAAGAATTTTTGAATAGTCCGTATCGGAAGAAAATCAATTTTCCTGATTATGCAGATGTGTTGGTTGAACGTCTGATTAGTAATGTCGAAAAGGGAAGGGATTATGATGATATTTCCTCTTTACAAGTTTGGTAAATACCTTACCTTTGCCCGTCAACGATGGGAAAGAAATTCTTTACATATATGCTCCTCGCCTTTTTGGCAACTTCATGTGGTGAATACCAAGAAGTGCTTAAAAGCAAGGATTTGGATTTTAAATTCGGAAAAGCAGTAGAATACTACGAAGCTGGTGAGTACAACAAAGCGTATCCAATATTTGATGAGTTAATCACGCTGTATCGAGGTACAGAAAAGGCGCAAGAGGTTTATTTCTATTACGCTAATACGTTGTACCTGCAAAAGGATTACATTCTAGCCGGCTATCACTTCAAGAATTTCTACAAAACCTTCCCGCAAAACGAGCAAGCAGACGAAGCGGCATACCTTACAGCATACTGTTACTATTTAGAAGCGCCAACACACAGCTTGGATCAAGCATACACCTACAAAGCAATCAATGAATTGCAGTTGTTCATCAATACACATCCTGGATCGGATAAAATTGACCTGTGCAACGAGTACATGGAAGATCTACGTGGTCGCTTAGAACAGAAGAGCTACGAAATCGCAAAACAGTATTACAAAACGAGAAAATACAAGGCTGCAATGACTGCATTTACTACTACCTTGAGTGAATACCCAGATACGCCGTATCGAGAAGAAGCCATGTACCTTAAAGCAAAGGCCGCTTTTAAGCTAGCTGAGAACAGTGTTGCTGAGCTTCAAGAAGAGCGCTTTATTGAAGCCAATACCGCATTGAATGACCTTGAAGAGATTTACCCAGAAAGTGAATACCTCTCAGAATTACGTAAATTGACTAAATAAATCATCCCAAAGCACATGGATTACAAGAAAATGCCTGCGGATAAAACCACAAGAACGCACGATACTAACAAGATTGACGCGCCTACAGAGAATATCTACGAGGCATTAACAATTATTGCAAAGCGTGCAGAGCAGATCAACGATGACACTCGTGAAGAATTACACGCTAAACTTCAAGAGTTCGCCTCATCGACTGAATCTCTCGAGGAAATCTTTGAAAACAAAGAGCAGATTGAAGTAAGCCGTTTTTACGAGAGCTTACCAAAGCCAACGGCGCTTGCAATGCAAGAGTGGTTGGACAATAACATCTACTTCAGAAGAGAAGGAGAAGAGAAATAAATCTAATCCGATGAGTCTCTTGTACAATCGCAAGGTACTGCTTGGCGTTTCAGGCAGCATTGCAGCTTACAAAAGCGCTCATTTAGTTAGGGAACTCATTAAAAGGGGTGCCAA
>CBFHHP010000010.1:31938-35727 GCA_965655745.1 uncultured Schleiferiaceae bacterium | reverse complement strand
AAGTCCAGGTTGTCATTACAGACGCCGCCAAGGACTTCGTTACCCCTTTGACTCTTTCTACCCTTAGTACTCGTCCAGTGTATAGCGCATTCATCGAAGACGAACAGAAGGCCTACGGTGTTTGGAACAATCATGTTGAAATGGGCCTATGGGCCGATCTAACGGTTGTTGCGCCAGCTTCATCAAACACGCTGTCTAAAATGGCGACAGGTGCCTGTGACAATCTATTGACGGCGGTTTTCTTGAGTGCTAAATGTCCTGTTTTTGTAGCACCGGCTATGGATCTTGACATGTATGCTAATGGGGCAACTTTGGATAACCTAAAGACCCTGGAGCAGAGAGGGGTTGGGATTATTGACTCTGATTACGGCGAATTGGCTTCGGGATTAGTCGGAAAAGGAAGAATGGCAGAACCTGAGGCCATTGCTGATCATCTAGAGCAATACCTTCGTTCTACGCTTCCGTTATTTGGTAAAAAGGTTCTTATTAACGCAGGGCCTACGCACGAACATCTAGATCCTGTTCGATTCTTAGGAAATAATAGTTCAGGTAAAATGGGGGCGGCTATGGCCGCCGCAGCGAGAGACTTAGGTGCTAATGTTCACTTAGTTTTAGGTCCTACTCAAGCATCACTTGATTTAAAAGGTATTAAAGTTACTCGTATTATTAGTGCTGACGATATGCTCCGTTCTATGGTGTCTGACTTTCCTGATAGCACCTTAACGGTGTGTTGTGCTGCAGTAAGCGATTATAGACCTGTTTCTCAAGCCGAACACAAGATTAAAAAGTATGATGAGGGCAAATCAATGACCATTTTCTTAGAAAAAACGCCCGATATTCTAAGCACGCTCGGTTCGATGAAAAGTGACGGAAATCATCTGGTAGGTTTCGCCCTTGAAACGAGAGATGGTGAATCCTACGCAAAGCAAAAGCTCATTAAGAAGAATGCTAGTGCAATAGTTCTGAATACTTTGGGCAAAGAGGGCGTAGGCTTTGAAACAGATACCAATGAAGTGTCAGTATACACAGACACCGGTAAAACTTTTTCTTTTCCATTAACTAGCAAGATTGCGCTGGGAAAATCGTTACTTGAGTTATTCATGAATGAATTCAATTTATCCAATGCGTAAGATTATTCTTGTTCTTGTTGCTTTCATCACCGTAGTTAAAATGCAGGCCCAAGAACTTCGGGCTACTGTAAAGGTTCTAAGCCCTGAAATTCAGGCGACAAATAAAGAGGTATTCGTTGCCCTGGAAAATACTATCCAGAGCTTTTTGAACGGGTATACTTTCACCGAGCACAAGTATTCTGTCGAGGAAAGGATAGCCTGTAGTTTCATTTTAACCATTGAAGCTATGAATGGAGCTCGTTTTGACGGGAATCTGCAAGTGCAATATTCTCGCCCCGTATATGGTTCACAATACAATAGTCCAGTGTTGAATGTGCTGGATAAAGATGTAGTCTTTAGTTATCGAGAAAATGAACCGATTGAATTCCAACAAAATACATTTACCACAAACCTCAGTAGTATACTGGCTTTCTACTCCTATACCATCATTGGTATGGATCGATCGACCTTTAAGTCGAACGGTGGAGATGCTGAATTTGCAATTGCACAAAGTATCGTTACTACAGCACAGAGTAGTGGTGGAGCAAGTGGTTGGAAAAGTTTTGACGGAAACAAAAATAGATTTTGGATATCTGATGCCTTGAATTCACCCGCTTTCGAACCTGTAAAGGAGTGTTTATATCTATACCACCGACAAGGTTTAGACCTAATGTACATGAGCAGTAATCATGAACAGGCATTGACCACAATAACAACCGCACTACGCAAGCTCGAGGAGCCCAATCAAAAACGTCCAAATAGCTATTTGATGAATCTCTTTTTTGACGCTAAGAACCCTGAGATTATTAGTCTCTATTCGGAAGCTGAGTCACTTGGCGTCGACATTAAAGGTCTTCAAGCGATGCTAGAATCTATTGACCGTACGCACGCAAGTTCCTACTCAAAATTCGGCAAATAAGGTGTTGAGGACCATCTACATAAAAAATTTCATTTTAATAGACGAGTTGCATCTTGATTTTACGCGCGGTTTAACCGTCCTTACGGGTGAAACTGGCGCTGGGAAAAGTATACTGTTGGGTGCACTCAATGCAGGCTTAGGGAAGAGAATCTCTTCGAAAGGAATCCTCAAGGACATTACCAAAAAAGCGGTTGTAGAGATTACCATTGATATAGAAGAACATCTTAAAGATGCATTCGAAGCACTTCAACTAGATTTCGAACCGATAAGCACTTTTCGAAGAGAGATATTACCAGGTGGTAAAACACGATGTTTTGTGAACGATACTCCTACAAAAGCCTCAGCTTTACAGGATATTACGGGCCATTTAGTGGACATAAACTCACAAAAAGATGAAGGTCTCATTCACAGGCCGTTAGAACAGCTTTCATTGATCGATAGCTTCGTCGAATTTCGTGATGAGAAGAAAAACTATGAGGAGAAATTCATTGAATATAGAAGAGTCACTCTCGCTATAAAGGAATTAGAAAATATTGGTCCATCCGAAGACCTAGACTACTTGAAATTCGTATTTGAAGAGTTGAATAAATCACCTGTTACACAAGAAGAATATATTTCTCTTGAAGAAAATATTCTTCGGGCCAAATCTATACGAAATGAGCAAGTATCGTACGAAAAAGCGAGCGGTATTCTCAATAGTGAAAATGGATTGCTAGATCAGTTGTATTCACTGGAATCTGCTTTAATGCAAGCTTCAGACGACGAAACACTTCAAGATCAACTTGAACAAGTACGGAATATCATCGCTGAAATAAGAGGAGTAGAGCGGGCTATTTCCAAGGGTTTAAATGAGACCATCTCAGAAAGCGAATTCAATGCCTTATTACAGGAAAAATCAACTATTGACGCTCTAGTTAATAAACATAGAGTATTAACGGTAGAAGAATTAGAGGCAAAGCGTGAAGCAATACGAGAGCGTATATCTCTATTGGAGAATAAGGACGAAGAGCTGATTCGTTTAAACAAATTACGTGAACGATTATTAGTAGACCTTGATGCTCTTGGAAACGATATACATCTATTGAGAAAGTCGGCTTCAGACCAAATAGAACAAACACTCAGTGAATATCTCGTGAGGGTAGACCTACCGAAAGCTAGGCTGCAATTAAGTTGGAATCAAACCTCCTTTGGAAAATATGGTAAGTATCTACCAGAACTGTTGTTTGCTGCAAATCCTGGTTCTAATATGCAACCGTTAAGCAAAGTAGCTTCAGGAGGCGAGCAAAGCAGAGTGAAGTTGGCTTTAAAGGCCGTTTTAGGACGTGATTCTGGATTGAGCACACAACTTTTCGATGAAATAGATTCAGGTATTAGTGGTTCAACGGCAGAGAAAATCGGCACGTTAATGAGGGAAATGTCTGTAAATCAACAGATTATAACCATTACACATCTTCCTCAGGTTGCAGCCAAAGGCGATGTGCACTTGTTGGTATCAAAATCGCAACAAGTCGATTCTACTTCTTCGAATGTTGTTCCTTTATCCTTTAAAGAAAGAGAGGAAGAAATTGCTAGAATGCTAAGTGGAGAGAATATTTCTCAGGCCGCTAAGAATCAAGCGAAAACATTGCTCAACGCACGGTAAGTGCTATTTTTGAATTACGAAAAAACACAAAACGTATGTCAAACGGGTTACTAGAAGGCAAATGCGGTATCGTATTTGGCGCACTTAATTCAGATTCAATTGCTTGGAAAGCCGCTGAA
>CBFHHP010000010.1:30391-31839 GCA_965655745.1 uncultured Schleiferiaceae bacterium | reverse complement strand
AACGGGTTACTAGAAGGCAAATGCGGTATCGTATTTGGCGCACTTAATTCAGATTCAATTGCTTGGAAAGCCGCTGAAGCAATACATGCTCAAGGCGGTAAAGTGGTATTGACCAATGCTCCTATTGCAATGCGCATGGGTGAACTCAATAATCTCTCGGAAGCAATTGATGCTCCGATTATTCCAGCCGATGCAACAAGTCTCGACGATCTTAATGCACTTATTGACGGTGCTATGGAACATTTTGGAGGTAAAATCGATTTCATCCTTCATTCTATAGGAATGAGCGTTAATGTCCGAAAAGGAAAACACTATACTGAGCTTAATTACGACTGGCTCCAAAAAGGTTGGGATGTAAGTGCGGTAAGTTTTCACAAGGTGATGCAATGTGCTTGGAACAAGGATGCTATGAACGAGTGGGGGTCTATTCTCGGGCTAACTTACATGGCCGCCCAACGTACATTCCCGGATTACAACGATATGGCTGATAACAAGAGCTACCTCGAGAGTATCGCACGCAGTTTTGGTTATCACTGGGGTGTTAAAAACAACGTCCGCGTAAATACCATTTCTCAGAGCCCTACACCTACTACTGCAGGATCTGGTGTTAAAGGGTTTGATGGCTTTATCGCTTATGCAGAGAAGATGTCACCATTAGGTAATGCAACGGCAGAAGACTGTGCCAATTACATTGTAACTATGTTTTCGGATCTCACACGACGTGTAACCATGCAAAACCTTTACAACGATGGAGGATTCAGCAATATGGGCGTAAGTAACATGGTAATGCAACAATTCATGGAAGGAGAGGAGTAGTCCTGTACCAACTTATAATACAGAGAGCCGTTAGCCGTTTAGGTTAACGGCTCTTTTTGTATAGATAGATATCTGTTTGAGCATAGTTTTCTACAAATTCATATCCAGCGACTTCTCCAGGCATATTTGAAATATAGTATACAGCATCATTTTCTGTGAAATAGTAATCCGTATATCTCTCCGCAATAGCCGCCAAACGCCAGTTTTCAGAAAGGTCATCTACCTTTATAGCAATAGGCTTATATGAATTGTCGATTGCCTCCAGTCCATGGATAATATGTTTATCTCTAGATGGACTTTTGGAGAAATAGATACTGAGGCCGATGGCCATAACCCAACTACAAAGGTTCGAAAGTGAAAGTACTTTCACCCACTTTTTACGCTGAATCGACCATGGATACTCATGTTGTGCGAGATGAATGGCAAACCCCATCATCCAAAAAGCCATGGATGGCATAAAGTAGTAATGCTGTTGGCGGTCCATCAATAGGAATGGAAGAGTACCACACAAAGCTAGAAGGAAGAAGAATACACTTCCACGTTGCAAAGTATAGGCTTCCTTTTTTCTCATTCGAAAAATAATCGTAACTAAAATAGGAAGAGCTAACTGTTTTAATATTTCAATAATACTC